>JBBATT010000077.1:0-9065 GCA_040398605.1 Chakrabartia sp. | reverse complement strand
CGCCATCGCGTCGCCGAACTTCTCACCCTCAATTGCGTCAGCCGCCTTGGGTTCCGCAGTGTCGAGAGCCGACTGCAACGACAATTCCGCGGCGCTCAAATCCGTCATGCCAGCGGAGGCTGGCATCTCAGCGCCGGAGACCCCAGCCTCCGCTGGGGTGACGGGTGATTGCTTCAGGATATTCGCGGCGCGCTTGTACCCTGCGAGGAGGTTGGTGCCGTCCTCTGTTGTGACAAACGCCTGAAGCGCCTTCACACGGGCCAGTAGGCGGACGAGGTCATCCTCCCCGCCGAGGGCGAAGACGGCGTCGATGAGGTCGTGGCGGACGCCTGCTTCCTTCTGCTGGACCTTTAGGCGGTCGGCGAAGAAGTCGAGCAATTCAACCGGCGCGCGTCGCATGTGCGCGCTTCCCTGTTGTAGGAACTTAAAACGAGCTTCGGTTTCAGCAGTGAACTTGATCTCGAAGTTACCAAGCTCAGAAGCAAACTGCTCCATCCGGCGATTAAACTCGTCTGCCGGTAGGTTCCTATCGGGCTGGATATCCAAGATCTTCTGGATGTACAGGGCATAATTCGGATCGCCCGCGATTGTGGCGCTCAGAATGCTATCGAATGTTTGAGCGACCGCACGACGTGCAACAGAAAAGATGTTGAGCCGCAGGCCGGCTTCAAAAACCAATGCGAGGATACCGAGTGCAGAACGTCTAAGCGCGAACGGATCCTTTGAGCCTGTCGGCTTTTCATCGATAAGGAAAAACCCGGCCAGCGTATCCAGCTTGTCCGCCAAGCTGACCGCAACCGTCACCGGTGCGGTCGGCACGTCATCGCCCTGCCCGACTGGCTTGTAATGATCGCGCACAGCAGCAGCGACCTGCGGGTCTTCGCCTTGGGCGGCGGCGTAATATCCGCCCATAAGGCCCTGGAGTTCGGGGAACTCGCCGACCATTCCGGTGACAAGATCAGCCTTGGACAGATAAGCTGCGCGTTCGGCCATGTCGGCCAGTTCCGCAACGCTCAAAACCCGCTCGGGCTGAGCTTGTCGAAGCCCCGTCCTGTTCTGGTCAGCATCAGAAGAGAAGGACAGCCCTTCAACAGGCTCAGGGCGAGCGGTGGGGGAAATGATGCCCTCTTCCACCAACCAGCGTGCCAGCTTGGCAACGCGCTCAACCTTGTCGGCCACCGTCCCCAGCTTTTCGTGGAAGACGATGTCCTTCAGCTTATCGGCATGGACCTCAAGGCTGGTCTTCAAATCGGTGTCGTAGAAGAAGCGCGCATCGCTGAGGCGTGCGGCCAGCACCTTCTCATTGCCCGCGACGATCACAGCGCCACCATCCGTAGCGACGATGTTCGCCGTGCAGACGAACGCATTCGCCAATGCTCCCCTCCCGCCTGCGGGAGGGGTTGGGGGAGGGCCTGTGTCGGGAAGAGACTCACCCTCCCCTAGCCCCTCCCGCAAGCGGGAAGGGAAATGACATACGAAGTATTTCTGGTTCACGCGCGCGGTGAGCTGGATGACTTCTTCGGGAACAGTCAGATAATCGGGATCAAACCGGCCGAGCATCGGCACTGGCCATTCGGTCAGGCCGCTATTCTCATTGACCAAGCCTTCATCGGGCACAAGCACGAGGCCCGCATCTGCCGCCGCCTTTTCAGCGCCAGCCCGGATGATCGCGCGGCGTTCTTCCTGATCGACGATGACGTGCGCGGCCTTCAGCTTCGCGGCGTAATCGCCTGCATTGCTGATGGTGACGGGGCCGACGTGATGGAAGCGGTGGCCCATCGTCGTCACACCGCTGGTGATGCCATCAATCTCGCAAGGCACAACATCGTCGCCCAACAGAGCGATGATGCCCTGCAACGGACGCACCCACCGAAGGCTCTCTGTCGAGCGGGAGGCGGTGCCCCAGCGCTGTGATTTGGGCCATGGGAAGGCGCGGATGATCGTGGGGATGGCCTCTGCCAGCACGTCCGCCGTCTTTCGGCCCGGCTTTTCAACCACCGCGAAATAGACGCCGTCGCGCTCGACCAACTGGTCCTGCGTCAGGCCGGTCTTCCGGAGGAACCCTTCCATCGCTTGCGGCGGCGCGCCAACCTTTGGCCCTTTGGTTTCTTCCGAAACGGCCTGCGTTTCCAGCGGTAAGTCCTTGGCAATTAGAGCTAAACGACGCGGCGTGGCATAGGTGATGAGGTCTGCAGCCTTGAGGCCCGCCTTATCAAGTTCCGCTGAGAACAGGCGCGCAAGATCATCCCGCGCCTTGTCCTGCATGCGCGCCGGGATTTCTTCGGAGAGGAGTTCGAGGAGAAAGTCGGTCATGCCGTCCACCCCGGGAACTTGGCCGTCCATTCCGGTGTCTGCTTTTCGATCCAAGCCTGGCAGCTGCCCTTCGCCAGATCGCGGACGCGGCCCATATAGCTGGCGCGTTCCTGCACGGAGATGACGCCGCGTGCCTGCAACAGGTTGAACAAGTGGCTCGCCTCAATCGCCTGATCATAGGCGGCAAGCGGCACGCCTGCTTCAATGCAGCGCTGGCATTCTGCCTCGGCCTTCGTAAATCCGTCGAACAATGCGGCGGTGTCAGCAACCTCGAAGTTGTACTTCGAAAACTGGCGTTCGTTTTCCAAAAACACGTCGCCATACGTTACGCCCGCGTCGTTGAAACGCAGGTCATACACGCGGTCGACGCCCTGAATATACATGGCCAGACGTTCCAACCCGTAAGTCAGCTCGCCTGCGACGGGCTTGCAATCATAGCCGCCAACCTGCTGGAAATAGGTGAACTGGGTAACTTCCATCCCGTCGCACCAGACTTCCCAGCCCAGACCCCAAGCGCCCAGTGTCGGACTTTCCCAGTCATCTTCCACAAAGCGGACGTCGTGCTTCAAGGGATCAATGCCAATAGCGTCGAGCGAGCCGAGATAGAGCTCCTGCAAATTCGCCGGGCTCGGCTTCATGATCACCTGATATTGGTAATAATGCTGGAGCCGGTTCGGGTTCTCGCCATAGCGGCCATCGGTCGGGCGACGGGAGGGCTGCACATAGGCTGCATTCCAGCTTTCCGGTCCAAGAGCACGCAGTGTTGTCGCAGGGTGGAAGGTCCCGGCGCCAACGCGCATGTCATAGGGTTGCAGGATGACACATCCCTGCTTTCCCCAATAATCGTGAAGGGTCAGGATCAGGTCCTGAAAGCTCAAGCTTTGATTGTCCGCCGCCATGGCCGCGCCTTTGGCGGATGGGGCCGCGACGGTCAAGCAAAGCGCGCCGGATTCGGCTTGACGAAGGTAAGAAGCAGGCGCAGCTTCCGACGATAACATTCCGGACAATGATCCGGACTGGAGAGAGATGCGAAAACGGATGGCCCTGCGCGCCATGTTGGCGCTGCCTGCCTTGCTCCTTGCCCCGGCAAGCGAAGCGGCCAGTTCCGCGCGCCAGACTAAACCGCATCCTGCCATCTGGAAGATCGCAGACGCCGACACGACCATCTATCTGTTCGGCACCACCCATGCCCTGCCCAAGGGCTTTCGCTGGCAGTCCCCTGCCCTGAAACAGATTGTCGCGCAGGCGGATGAGCTGGTGCTGGAAACCGTCGATTCGCCCGAAGCGGACAAGAAGGCCGAAGGCGCTGTCGACGATACGATCAACCCCGTGGTGCCTGACCGTCCGATTGTCTCGCGGGTGGCGCCGGACAAGCAGGCCCTGCTCAAGCGCGCCATTGCCCGCACCGACTTTCCCGAACAATTTTACGACGCCATGCCGACATGGATGGCGAGCCTCGTCCTTGCGGTCGAGGATATGAGCAAGGATGGCCTCTCGCACGACAATGGCGTGGAAGCGGTTCTACAAAAGGCCTTTGCCCGTGCCCATCGCCCAATTCTTGCCGTTGAGGATGGCAGCGCCGTTCTGCGCCAGATGCATGGCCTATCAGAAGAAGCGCAACGTAAGATGCTCGAAGACACGTTGGCCGACATGGACGCGACGGCACCCGGCGGAGCGAATGAGAGCGACCGGGCATGGGCTTTAGGCGATGTGAGCCAGCTTGACGCTGACTTCACACAAGAAAAACTGGGTGCCGAAGTCTACAACGTCTTGGTCCGCCAGCGAAATATTGCTTGGACACGCTGGCTGACCAGCCGGATGGCCAAGCCCGGCACCGTATTGTTCGCCGTTGGTGCGGGGCATCTGGCTGGCCCCGATTCGCTGCAGCACCTGCTCTCAGGCGGCGGAATTGCGGTTTCCCGCGTCGATTGACGCTTACTTTTAACCCCCAAAGCCCTACACCGGCGGGCATGCGCGCGTTCTCCCTCGGCCTATTGGCCCTTCTTCTCGTCTCCGCAGCAGAGCCTGCAGCTGAACCTTCGGCAAAGGCTGAACCAGCCCTTATTGCCAAACCGGCGTTGTGGAAGGTCTCGGATAAGGACACGACCATCTATCTGTTCGGCACGATCCATTTGTTGAAGCCGGGTACCCGCTGGTTTGAAGGGAAGATCAAAACCGCCTTCGACGCGTCAAATGAACTGGTGATCGAAATGATCGAGCCAACGCCCGGCGAGGCGCAGCGTATCGTCCTGAAACACGCAATTGACCCGGACGGGCCCCCGCTTTCCCAAAAGCTAACACCAACGGACGCTGCCAAATATCAGGCGGCCCTGCGCGCGGTGGATATTGATCCGGCAGGTCTTGAGTCTTTTGAACCTTGGTTTGCCTCCACCCTCATCGCCATGGCCCCCATGCAGAAGCTGGGATATAACCCGGCGTCCGGCGCGGAAAAGACGCTGACGGCGCAGGCAAAGGCCTCCGGCAAGACAATTGGCGCGTTAGAAACGATGGACGAGCAGATCGGCTTTTTCGATACGCTTCCTGAGAGCATCCAGATCAAGTTCCTCAATTCCGCGGTTTCCGAACTGACCGAAGCACCCAAGGTCACAGCGGCCATGATCAGCAGTTGGGCCAAAGGAAAGCCGGACACGCTCGCTGCCGTGATGAATGATGGCATGGACGGCCAGACAGAGATCAAGAAGGTGCTGCTCACTGATCGGAACCATCGCTGGGCGGATTGGATTATCAAACGTCTGGACCAGCCGGGCACCGTCTTCCTTGCCGTCGGGGCCGGACATCTGGCAGGTAAGGAAAGCGTGCAAGCTATGCTAAAGGCAAAGAGGCTGAAGGCCGTGCGCGTTAACTGAACCAACGCCATGGCATAGCCATTGCTTGCATTCCTGCCCGTTTTCGCATAGGCGCGCGCTCTTCCGTTATGGTCATCCCTGGAGGCGTGGCGGAAAAAGCAAATTTAACCGGAGAATTCATATGAGCGATCAGCTGACGCTGTCGGCCGAAACGCGCGAACGGGAAGGCAAGGGAGCCTCTCGTGCACTGCGTAATCAGGGCCGCGTCCCCGCCGTCGTATACGGCAATAACGAAGCACCCCAGACGATTCACGTCGAAGAAAAGCTGCTGTTGAAGGCATTGCACACCGGCCACTTCATGAACGCGGTCATCATGATCGAAGTTGGTGGCACGCAGGTCCGCACGCTTTGCAAGGATGTGTCTTTCCATCCCGTCAGCGAACGCCCGCTCCACGCGGACTTCCTGCGCATCGGTGAACATGCCGAAGTGCACGTGAACGTCCCAGTTCACTTCATAGACCATGAAGCATCGCCCGGCATGAAGCGCGGCGCGGTGCTTAACATCGTCCGTCATGATCTGGAACTGGTCTGCGATGCAGCCCTGATCCCCGACGACATCAAGATCTCCCTTAAGGGTCTCGAAATCGGCGACTCGATCCACATCAGCCATGTGGCCCTTCCTGCCGGCTCGAAGAGCGCGATCACCGATCGTGACTTTACGATTGCCACGCTGGTTGCACCATCGGGCCTTAAGTCGGCTGAAGGCGACACCGCCAAGACCGACGGCGAGTAAGCCACACACCCTTCCCCTCCCGCTTGCGGGAGGGGTCAGGGGAGGGTCTGTTTTGGAGGGTGCGCACGCGCCCTCCCCCGGCCCCTCCCACAAGCGGGAGGGGAGATGTTCATGCAAATCTGGGCAGGTCTCGGTAATCCCGGCGCGCAATATGCCATGCACCGCCACAATGTGGGGTTCATGGCCGCCGATGTGATTGCCGAGACCTTTTCATTTGCACCTTGGAAGGCCAGATTTCAGGGACTGGCTTCAGAAGGCCGGATCGGCCGCGAAAAGATCCTTCTCGTCAAACCGGCAACTTTCATGAACGAGAGTGGCCGCAGCATTGGAGAGGCCATGCGCTTCTTCAAGCTGGAGACCAAGGACGTGACTGTCTTATATGACGAACTCGACCTTGATCCGTTCCGCGTGAAGGTAAAGCGTGGCGGAGGCGCTGCCGGACATAATGGCATCCGCTCCACCATCGCGCATATCGGCGAAGATTTCCGCCGGGTGCGTCTTGGCATTGGCCATCCGGGCCATAAGGACCTGGTGACAGGCTATGTGCTCGGCAATTTTGCCAAGGCCGAAACAGATGATCTTGCCCATATGCTGGGCGCCGTTGCCGCCGAGGCCACATGGCTGGCCGATGGGGACGATGTGCGCTTCATGAATGATGTGGCGATGCGAATGCAGAAGGACTGACTAAGATGGGTTTCAAATGCGGTATTGTCGGGCTGCCCAATGTCGGCAAGTCCACCTTGTTCAACGCGCTGACGGAAACACAGGCAGCGCAGGCGGCCAATTATCCGTTCTGCACAATCGAGCCGAACGTGGGGAACGTCGCAGTGCCCGACCCGCGCTTGCAGTCCATCGCCAAGATTGGTGGCAGTCAGAAGATCATCGAAACCCAATTAAGCTTTGTCGACATTGCCGGCCTCGTCCGGGGCGCGTCCAAGGGCGAAGGTCTCGGCAACCAGTTCCTCGCCAACATCCGCGAAGTCGATGCCGTCGTCCATGTGCTCCGCTGCTTTATCGATGACGACATCCAGCATGTCGACAACAAGATCGACCCCATTTCCGACGCCGACACGGTTGAGACCGAGCTCATGCTCGCCGACCTTGAAAGCCTCGAGAAGCGGGTGCCCAATTTGCAGAAGAAGGCCGCGCAGGGCGACAAGGAATCCAAAGTGGCCGCCGCTGTGCTCGGCAAGGCGCTCGATCTTCTGCGCGAAGGCAAGCCCGCGCGCTTGACGGTTCGCAACGATGCGGAAGAGGAAAAGGCGTTCCAACAGGCACAGCTTCTGACATCCAAGCCTGTCCTCTATGTCTGCAACGTGGATGAAGGATCAGCCGCCACCGGCAATGACCTGTCCGCCAAGGTCTTTGAAAAAGCCAAGGCCGAAGGCGCCGAAGCTGTGGTCGTCTCCGCGGCCATCGAAGCCGATATTGTGACAATGCCCGTTGAGGATCGCGCAGAATTCCTCTCCGACCTTGGCCTGACCGAAACCGGGCTCGCCCGCGTGATCCGAGCAGGATATGAATTGCTGCACCTCATCACCTTCTTCACGGTCGGCCCTAAGGAAGCGCGCGCATGGACCGTTTTCAAGGGCGCCACTGCGCCAAATGCCGCCGGGGCCATCCACACCGATTTTGAAAAGGGATTCATCCGCGCGGAAACCATGGCCTATCAGGACTATGTCGACCACAATGGGGAGGCCGGTGCCAAGGAAGCGGGCAAGTGGCGTTCCGAAGGCAAGGACTATCTCGTCAAGGATGGCGACATCATGCTGTTCCGGTTCAACGTCTAAGCAAATTTTTCAGAATCCGTTTGGGCTGAGCTTGTCGAAGCCTCGTCCTTCTTTTGCGGCCGGCCTGCCAAAGGAAGAACAACCCTTCGACAATCTCAGGGCAAACGGGTCTGTGACCTCCTGGCCAGCGGCGCCAAATCAGCAGTGCCCTGACGAAACCCTCTTCCCCTCTTGCTTTCCGTTAACGTAAGACGGGGCAAAAGGGAGACGATGCGTGCAATATCTCGAAGACATGAAGGTCGGCACCAAAGCGAGCTTTGGCCGTTATGAGGTCACGCGCGAAGAGGTGCTGGAATTCGCGGGAAAATATGACCCGCAGCCCTTCCATCTCGACGATGAAGCTGCTGCAAAAACTCATTTTGGACGTATCTCCGCCTCGGGCTGGCACACCTGCGCGATGACAATGGCGATGCTGGTGGAAAACTTGAAGAAGAATAAGCAGGCCGGCCTCGGCTCACCCGGTTTGGATGAGTTGCGCTGGCTGAAGCCCGTCTATCCCGGCGATACGTTGCGCGTGGAATCTGAACTCACCGAAGTCACCCCGTCCCGTTCCCGCCCCGAAATGGGCAGCACCAAGGCCAAGGTGACGGTGTTCAACCAGCATGATGAGCCAGTGATGAGGCTGCTTTCGATTGGCCTCGTGGCCCGACGGCCGGTGGCATAATCGAAATACCTCCCCAATGACTCGCATTGGGGAGGGGGACCATCCGCAGGATGGTGGAGGGGCCAGCGCATGTGCCGTTGCCCCTCCGTCAGCCGCCTTGCTGCTGCCACCTCCCCATCGCAAGTCGATGGGGAGATAAATGAGACGGCCCTACTCCGGCTTCTTCGCCACAGCGACACGCGCAGGGCGCAGCAGGCGGTCTTTGATCATGTAACCGGCCTGCATTTCCTGCACGATGGTGCCTGGCTCCACATCACTGGGAAGCTCCACCATCGCCTGATGCTGATTGGGATCAAGCGGCAAGCCCATAGCGGCGATACGGGTGATGCCATTGCGTTCAAACACCGACATGAGTTCGCGCTGCGTGGCTTCCAGCCCGATGATCAGGCTTTTGGAGCCTTCATCTTCGCGCATGGCAGAGGGCATGGCGTCAAGCGCGCGGGTGAGGTTGTCGGCAACCGAAAGAACGTCACGTGCAAAATTGGTCGCGGCATAAGCACGCGCATCTTGCGCGTCTTTTTCCAGACGGCGGCGCACGTTTTGCGTTTCGGCCTGCGCATAAAGGATCTGCTGGCGCGCCTCTTCCAGTTCGCCAAGCAAAGCGCCCAGCGGGTCGGAAGCCGCTTCGGCTTCGGCACCGACTTCTTCAGGGTGTGCGTCGTTCTTCAACTCTTCGTCGCTCATTACGTCATCAATCT
>JBBATT010000076.1:0-9098 GCA_040398605.1 Chakrabartia sp. | reverse complement strand
CTCAATCGGGTGATGGATTTCCCAGCCCAGTTCTCCGATGAAGTTCACGCGAAGCGCATCCACCTGCGCCAAGCCGACGCTGATCTTCTGGCCGGTCAACCAAGGGAAGGCTGCGTTGGACAAGTCCGCATCGGTCAGCTTTCGCAAAACGTCGCGCGCGCGCGGGCCAGCGAGAACCAGAACGCCCATCGACGTCGTCAGACGCTCAAACGAAACGGAGCCATCGCGCGGCATCGCCTTTTTAAGATAGTCATGGTCGTGGCGCTCATAAGCGCCTGCCGACACAAGATAATAACGCTGCGGCGCGACCATGTAGACGGTGAACTCACTGCGCACGCCACCCTTGGACGTGAGCAGATAGGACAGCGACACACGCCCCTGCTTCTTGGGCACCGCGTTGGTCAGCAACTGATCCAGCCATGCTTCGGCACCAGGACCTGAGATTTCGCACTTAGCGAAGGCGCTCATGTCCTGAAGGCCAACCTTTTCATGAACATGGCGGCATTCATTGCCAACATGCTCGAAATAGTTGGAGCGACGAAAGGACCATTTTTCGCGGATCGTTTCACCCGGCACGTCAGGGTGGTTGTGGTTCAACAGCACGTCCGGTTTGTCGAGATCGGCGTCCGTCAGCGCATAGCCTGCCGGTGCAAACCAGTTGGGGCGTTCCCAGCCGTAGACGGAACCAAAGACAGCGCCGAGCGCCTTCATCCGGTCATAGCAAGGCGTGCGGCGCAGGGCGCGACCCGCCTCACGCTCTTCATCCGGATAGTGCACGGTGAAGACCTTGGCATAGGCTTCCTCATTCTTTTCGATGAGATAGCCCCGGCCCGCATAGTCGCCGAAGCGGCGGGGATCGACGCCCATCATGTCGATGGTCGGTTCGCCGTCAACAAGCCAGTGCGCGAGCTGCCAGCCAGCGCCACCGGCCGCCGTCACGCCGAAGCTATGGCCTTCATTCAGCCAGAAATTCTTCAGGCCCCATGCCGGTCCGACAATGGGGGAACCATCAGGCGTATAGGCGATGGCGCCGTTGTAAACCTTCTTGATGCCGACTTCGCCAAAGGCGGGCACGCGGCTCATCGCGGCCAGAATATAGGGTTCAAGGCGCTCCAGCGCGTCGGGGAACAGTTCATATTCGCTGTTCGACGCAGGACCATCAACATAACAGGCCGGCGCGCCGACTTCATATGGTCCGAGTAGAAGGCCGCCGGCTTCTTCGCGCATGTAATAGCTGGCATCGGACTCGCGCAGCACGCCCATTTCAGGCAAGCCCTGCTTCTTGCGCTCCATGATCGCCGGATGCTGCTCAGTCACGATATACTGATGCTCAACGGGGATGACGGGGATGTCGAGCCCCACCATCGCGCCTGTCTGACGCGCAAAGTTACCCGAACAGGAAATCACGTGTTCGCAGGTGATATCGCCCTGATCGGTTGAGATCAGCCATTCACCATTGGGCTGCTGCGTAATCGCCGTCACGGTCGTGTTGCGGTAGATAGTGGCGCCGCGCTGCCGCGCGCCCTTTGCCAAAGCCTGCGTCAGGTCGGCTGGCTGGATATAGCCATCTTCCGGGTGCTGGATCGCGCCGATCACGCCTTCAGTGTTGCAGAGTGGCCAGATCTCCTTGACCTGCTCCGGCGTCAGGAAGTTCACGTCCACGCCGATGGTGCGGGCGACGCCTGCATAATATTGGTATTCGTCCATCCGGTCCTGCGTCGTCGCCAGCCGGATATTGGTCACTTGCGAAAAGCCGACATTCAGCTCCGTTTCCGCCTCTAGGCTCGGATAAAGCCCAACCGAATACTGATGCAGCTTGCCGACCGAATAGCTGAGGTTGAACAGCGGCAGCAGCCCGGCTGCGTGCCATGTCGAGCCCGACGTCAGTTCCTTGCGCTCTAGAAGGACAACATCGGTCCACCCAAGCTTTGCGAGGTGATAGAGCGTGCTGACGCCCACCACACCACCGCCAATGACCACTGCACGCGCTGTCGATTTCATACGTTTTAGCCTGACAAAAGAGAACAGAATTTGCTCAGTTCGCTATGACAGCAGAAGAGTCGCCGCAACCGGCGCGCTATCTCAACACGCCTGCATTAGCCATTCTAATGTAATATATCAGTCGGATTGGGGGCGTGTTCGGCGCGGTTAAAGGAACAACTCCGCCGCCGCATCCATAATCGCATCGGCATCAAGCCGGTAGCGATGGTAGAGATCAGGCAGATCGCCCGTCTGGCCAAAACTGTCGATGCCAAGCGGGCTGACGCGCATGCCCTTCACCCCGCCCAACCAAGACAAGGCGCCCGGCGATCCGTCTATGACGGTGACGAGGCCCGCCGTCGGCGACAAGACCGAGAGCAGCTCTTCCACATGGCTTTGCGGCCTCTTGCCATCTGTCCAGCGCGATGCGTGACGCGCCGACCATTCGCGGTGCAGCAGGTCCGGCGATGTGACGTTCAGCAGCCCGATCCCGGGAACATCATCCGCCAGTTGTTCCCAAGCCTGGAGCACTTCCGGCGCGATGGCTCCGGTAAAGACGATGGCGGCATCCGCATTCGGCCCCGGCTGTTTCAGCCAATAGCCCCCCTTCAATGCATCCGCCTCCCACGCATCATCTTCGCGCGCCATCTGCGGAATGACGCGGGTGCTGAGGCGGATATAGACCGAGCTGCCGTCCGGCTGCTGCATATAGTCAAAAGCCCACCGCATCACGAGCGCGACCTCATCGGCCCAAGCGGGCTCAAAATAGGTGAGATTGGGCTGACCCATGCCGATTAGAGGCGTGTTGATGGATTGGTGCGCACCGCCTTCTGGCCCGAGCGTCAGGCCGGAGGGCGTGCCGACCAGCAAGAAGCGGGCATCGGAATAGCAGCCATAGTTCAGGGCATCGAGGCCACGCGCGATGAACGGATCATAGACGGTCCCAACCGGGATCAACCGTGTCCCGAAATGCGGACCCGCCAGCCCCAAAGACGTCAACGCGAGGAAGAAGTTGTTCTCAGCAATACCAAGCTCAATGTGTTGCCCTGCGGCATGGCCATCCCATTTCTGGGCGGATGGAATTTTGGCTGCGCGGAAGACGTCGACCATTTCTGCGCGACGGAATAGCCCACGCTGGTTGACGAACGCACCAAGGTTCGTTGTCTGCGTTACGTCCGGTGCGGTCGTGACGATGCGGTCCGCCAAGGGTTCGTCCGACTTCGCCAGTTCGAGCAGGACATTCCCAAAGGCCGCTTGAGTGGATTGTGCATCGGACGCCGGAAAGGCCAAGCGAGCGGGCACCGGAATGGTCGGCGCTTCCGCCTCCGGCGCTTTGATCGCCAAGGCGCTGGTGGCCACAAACTCTTTCAGGCGCGCAGCCTGATTGTCACCTAGGCCGCCATAGGGTTCCCATTCATCCCCCACAGGAATCGCAAGGCTCTGGCGGAGTTGATCAATCTGACCGGGGTTCATCATGCCGGAATGATTGTCCTTATGCCCCGCCAACGGCAGGCCATGGCCCTTCACCGTATAGGCAATGAACAATGTCGGCAGTTCATCCTGCGCACTGTCAAACGCGTCAATCAGGCTTTCCACGCAATGCCCGCCAAGGTTGGTCATCAGCGCAGCGAGGCCATCATCGTCAAAGCTGTCGAGCAGCGCGCGGACTTTTGCCGTCCCGCCGATATCGGCCATCAGGCGCTGCCGCCAGGCCGACCCGCCCTGATAAGTCAGGGCTGCAAACTCCGCATTGGGGCAATTGTCGATCCAGTCCCCAATCGCCTGCCCGCCGGGCTCGGCAAAGACTTTGCGCTGCAATTTGCCGTGCTTCAGCGTGATGACGCGCCAGCCGCAAGTCTCGAAGATGTCGTCGAAGCGACGGAACATGCGGTCCGCCGTCGTGCTATCCAGCGACTGGCGGTTGTAATCGACCACCCACCAACAGTTGCGGATGTCGTGCTTATACCCCTCAATCAGGCATTCGTAGATATTGCCTTCATCCAGTTCCGCATCGCCCATCAAGGCAATCATGCGTCCGGCATCTTGTTCAACCATCTGGCCATGCGCGATCAGATAATCCTGAACGAGGCTGGAAAAGGCCGTGATGGCAACACCCAAACCTACGGACCCTGTTGAAAAATCAACAGGGATTTTGTCCTTCGTCCGCGACGGATAGCTCTGCGCGCCGCCGAGCGCCCGAAAACGCTGCAACTGTTCCAGCGACTGGTTGCCCAAAAGATAATGGATCGCCTGAAGAACTGGTCCGGCATGCGGCTTCACCGCAACCTTATCCTGCGGGCGCAGCGCATGAAAATAGAGCGCGGACATGATCGCCGTCATTGACGCGCAGCTGGCCTGATGCCCGCCGACCTTTAGCCCATCACGCTTTTCACGGATGTGGTTGGCATTGTGCACCGTCCAGGAGGACAACCAACGCAGCCGAGTATCGAGCGCTTCTAAAGCGGAAACGATGTCCGTGCGGCTGTCCGCAGTCAGGGTGGGCATGGCCATATCTCCGCGTGATGATTTTCTCCGAATAGCGCTGGTCGTCGGGAAATGTCCTTGCGAATTCCGCTACACTTCACCCCTCATTTGGCATATACTGCCTTATAGAAAACGTTTTGGAGCATATTGTGCCAAATTTCTCTCCAGACCCGATTGATATCAAAATTCTGGAAGCCCTTCAGGCGAATGGGCGGATCACCAATCAGGAACTGGCAGATCAAGTCGGGCTTTCGCCCAGCCCGTGCCTGAGGCGCGTCCGGCATCTCGAAAGCGAAGGCGTCATCTCACGCTATGTCGCTCTGGTAGATCCTGAAGCGCTAGACCTGAATGTGACAGCGTTTGTCCGCGTGCGGCTGGACCAACAGGATGACCGGCATCTTGCCGCATTTGAAGCGGCCATTGCTGCCTTTCCCGAAGTCATGGAATGCTATTTGATGACCGGCGAGTCAGATTATCAACTGCGCGTTCTGGTCCGGTCGTTGACCCGCTTTGAGGACTTTCTGCGCAACAGCCTGACGCGCGTCCCCGGTGTCGCTAACGTGACGACAAGTTTTGCCCTGCGCCCCGTCATTTACAAAACGGCGCTGCCAACGCTAGACACCTAGATAAGGGAAATAGGGGATAAAAAATGTCTGAGGCGAGTCTGGTTGGATCGGTGCCGCCCGCACCCAAGAACGAACTGAGCCGGACACTCAAATCCCGCCATGTTTCCATGATCACCTTTGGCGGCATTATTGGTGCCGGGCTGTTTGTCGGGTCATCGACCGCGATCAGCACTATCGGTCCAGCCGCTGTCCTCAGTTACGCCTTGGCTGGGTTCCTCGTCCTGCTGGTGATGCGGATGATCTCTGAAATGGCGATGGCCATGCCGGGCGTTCAGACCTTCCCCGAATTCGCCCGCGTGGGCGTTGGCAATTGGGCCGGCTTTCTGGTCGGCTGGCTTTATTGGTATTTCTGGGTTGTCGTGATCGCGATTGAGGCGATTGCCGGTGCCAAAATCATCAACGGCTGGTTCCCGCAGTTTGAAGTCTGGGAAATTGGCGTTGTCCTGATGGCGCTGTTGACCGCCGTCAATCTGATGTCCGCGAAATCCTATGGCGAGTTTGAGTTTTGGTTTGCCTCGACCAAGGTCGTCGCCATTATCGTCTTCATTCTGGTTGCCGCCGCTTATGCGACGGGCGTCACGTCACCATCAGGCCCTGTCTTTGCCAATCTAACCGCGCATGGCGGCTTTGCACCCGCAGGCATTGCCGCGATCTTTGCCGGTGTCGCGACCACCATCTTTTCCCTATGCGGGGCCGAAATTGCGACGTTGGCCGCAGCGGAGTCCGAAGCAGGTGCGAAGACCATCGCCCGCATGACGATCTCTGTATCTGTCCGGATTCTCGTCTTCTTCGTGCTTTCCATATTCCTGATTGTCTCGGTTGTGCCTTGGACGGAGATCCAGCCCGGCATCTCCCCCTTCGCCCAAGCGTTGAGTGAGATGGGCTATCCGTCGGCGGACCTGATCATGAACGCCATCGTTTTGGTCGCCGTTTTGTCCTGCCTGAATTCCGGCATCTACATCACCTCGCGCGCCATGTTCGGGCTTGCCAAGAATGGAGACGCGCCGCAGTCCTGCGTGCAGTTGAGCCGGTCGAAGGTCCCTGCCCGCGCCATCCTGATCGCCAGCCTGTTCAGCTATGGCGCGCTCGCCGCATCAGTGCTGTCACCCGACCGCGTGTTCAACTTCCTCGTCAATTCCTCCGGCGCGATCATGCTGTTCATCTATATTCTGATCGCGCTCGCTCAATTGCGGCTCCGCAAACAGATTGAAGCGGAAAACCCAACCCGTTTACAGGTGAAGATGTGGTTGTTCCCTTATGCCACTTGGGCGACCATTGCGGGCATGGCCGCAATCTTGGTGCTGATGGGCCTCGCCGAGCGCACCGCGATTGAGCTTGGCGCCAGCGTGTTGGTGACGCTGACCTTCCTCATTGGCTATTGGGCGAAGACGCGGCTGCAACCGAAAGCGCAGACGGCCTAATCACGGACGAGAATTTTCCGATCGCAACATTCTTTTCAATCGCGATGACGCCGCCGCGCGTTGCATAAGCTACAAAACGACTGACGCTGGAGCCTGAAAATGACCCTTCAAAACGATCCACTTGCCGCTTTGTGGATGCCTTTTACGGCGAACCGCGCGTTCAAGGCGACACCGCGCCAGCTGAAGTCTGCAAAGGATATGCATTACACCAGCGATGATGGCCGCCAGATCTTGGATGGCACCGCCGGTCTTTGGGCCGTCAATGCAGGGCACTGCCGCCCCTCCATCGTTGAGGCCATCCAGAAAACGGCGGCTGAGCTGGACTATGCCCCGCCCTTCCAATTGGGGCATCCGCTGTCGTTTGAACTGGCGACGCGCGTTGCAGACCTGATGCCCGCCGGTTTGGACCGCATTTTCTTCACCAACTCCGGATCTGAATCGGTCGATACCGCGCTCAAGATCGCGCTTGCCTATCAGCGCGCCCGTGGTCAGGGGACGCGCACCCGCCTGATTGGGCGCGAACGCGGCTATAACGGCGTGGGCTTTGGCGGCATTTCCGTGGGCGGAATCGTCAACAACCGCCGCCAGTTCGGCACACTGCTCGCCGGTGTGGATCACCTGCCCCATACCCATAACCTTGAGCACAACGCCTTCACCAAAGGCCGCCCGCACTGGGGCGCACATCTGGCCGACAATCTGGAGTTCATCGTTGCGCTGCACGGTGCAGAAACCATTGCGGCTGTCATCGTGGAGCCCATGGCCGGCTCCACCGGTGTTCTGGTGCCGCCACAGGGTTATCTGGAAAAGCTGCGCGAAATCACGACCAAGCACGGCATTCTGCTGATCTTTGATGAAGTCATCACAGGCTTTGGCCGTGTCGGCGGCGCAACCGCATCTGGCACGCTGGGTGTTTCGCCGGACATGATCACCATGGCGAAGGGCCTGACCAACGCGGCTGTGCCGATGGGCGCGGTTGCCGTCAGCCGTCACGTCCATGACGGCGTTGTCGAAGGCGCCGCTGATGGGATCGAACTGTTCCATGGCTACACCTATTCAGGCCACCCGCTGGCAGCAGCCGCTGGCCTCGCCACGCTAGACCTCTACAAGTCCGAAGGCATTTTTGAACATGCCGCCTCGCTGCACAGCTATTGGGAAGAGGCTGTCCACAGCCTGAAGGGCAAGCGCAACATCATCGATATCCGCAACATGGGCATCGTTGCCGGGATTGAGCTAGAGCCACGCCCCGGCGCCCCCACCAAGCGCGCGACTGAGCTTTTCCAGAAGTGTTTCGACAACGGCCTCTTGGTCCGCGCCACGGGCGATATCATCGCACTGTCCCCGCCGCTCATCCTCCAAAAGGCGCATATCGACGAAATGGTCGAGCGGATTGCAGAGTTGGTCGAAACGATCGACTAGGGAGAATTTTATGAGCGTGACCATATTGGATGGCGGCATCAGCCGCGAGTTGCAGAAGCTTGGCGCGCCATTTCGCCAGCCTGAATGGTCTGCTCTTGCCCTTATTGAAACACCTGAGCTTGTCGGTGCGGCGCATGATCTTTTCGCCGCCGCTGGTGCCAATGTCATCACGACCAACAGCTATGCGATCGTGCCCTTCCATCTGGGTGCCGAGCGGTTCGCATCGGACGGCGCGCGTTTGGCCGCGCTTTGCGGACAGCTAGCGCGCGGCGTGGCAGATGCACGTGGCGTAAAGGTTGCCGCGTCCCTTCCGCCCGTCATGGGATCATATCGCCCGGACCTCTTCAATGAGGCCGAAGCGCGCGCGATCCTGGATGTCCTGATTGCAGGGCTGTCTCCTTATGGCGACATCTGGCTGGCCGAAACACTGAGCACAGTGGCTGAGGCGCGCTTGATTGCAGAGATGTTGGCAGACGATGCCCGGCCGCTTTGGTTGTCCTTCACTCTCGATGATGCCGGCATTGCCACCTTGCGCTCAGGCGAAAGCGTGCAGGACGCAGCGGCCCTCGCCAAAGTCGTTGGCGCAGAAGCGCTTCTGTTCAATTGCAGCCGCCCAGAAGTCATGGACGCCGCCGTTCGCGAAGCCAAAGCCGTGCTTAACGGAACAGACATTGCCATCGGCGTTTACGCCAACGGTTTCGGTCAAGGAGATGAGGGTGCTGCAAACGAAGTCATCCGCGCCATCCGTGCCGATCTTGATCCCCCGCGCTATCTTGGCTGGGCAAAGACCTGGGTTGCATCTGGGGCGACGATTGTTGGCGGATGTTGCGGAATTGGACCAGGCCACATTGCAGCCATGGCCGGTGCTTTAAACAGCGTTGACGCGTGAGCGGCGATGTCGGCGATGTCGGCGATCTATCGCCGCTGTGCCATATCCAGATAGCAGGTATCAATGAAATGATCAGGAAGCTTGCAGATCTGATCGAAACCATTGAATAGACTAGTTTTATGACCGCTTCTGATCTCATCCATAGCAACATCGGCCTCTATTCGGCTCTGTTCTTCTTCTTGTTGCTCGGGATTGAACTCGCGGCGATCAAGCTCTGGCGTGCACGTGGGAAAATGCCCGCCAAGGATGCGTTGACCGGCATTGCAACGGGCTTGCTGAGTG
>JBBATT010000075.1:0-9134 GCA_040398605.1 Chakrabartia sp. | reverse complement strand
TAACTCGCTCGGCGGCGGCATCGCCATTCAGATGACGCTTGATCATCCCGAGTTTGCCGACAAGCTTATCCTGATGGCCGCAGGCTGTGTGGCCGAGCGGGAAAGCTATTTTGTGATGCCCGGCATCTCCAAGATGGTGTCCAGCTTTGGCAGCGACGATTTCAACCTTGCCGAACAAAAGCGGCTGGTAAGCAACCTAGTCCATCCCGACTTTGTGTCCAATATTCCCGATGCGCTGGTGGAGGAACGTTACGCCGTTGCCCGGACGCAGCCCAAGGACGTGCTGGTGCGGATGCGCACGCCGGACCTCAGCCCGCGCCTTGGCGAGTTGAAGCAGCCGATCTTTGTCATGTGGGGGCTCAACGACGAGTTCTGCCCAGAAGCGCACGCCCGCCTTTTCCTCGACAAGTGCGACAACGCGCGGGCCATGACCTTCAACCGCACGGGCCATTGGGTTCAGGTGGAACGCGCCTCGGAATTCAACCGTTATTCGATCGACTTCCTGAATGAACAAGGCTGAACATTACGGGGCTGAGCTTTACGCAGCCTTGCGGGATCGTCGGACGGTTCCGCCGCTCATCGCGCGTGATCCGTCGCTGACTGTCGACGACGCCTATGCCATCAGCCTCGACTTCCTCGCCCGCCGCCGCAAGGATGGCGAACGGGTCGTCGGCAAGAAAATCGGCGTCACGTCGAAGGCCGTGCAGGACATGCTCGGCGTGCACCAGCCGGACTTCGGCTTCCTGACTGATTGGATGCACATTGAAGGCGACATCGATGTGGATGCCAAGGCGCTCATCGCCCCGCGTGCAGAGGCCGAAATTGCCTTCATTCTCAAAGACAATCTGAACGGACCCGGTATCACCGCAGAAGACGTCATCGCCGCGACAGAGAGCATTGCGCCTTGCTTCGAGATTGTGGACAGCCGGATCACCGACTGGAAGATCGGCATCGTCGATACCGTCTCCGACAACGCCTCTTGTGGGGTCTTCATTCTGGGCGAAGCCCGCGCGGACCCGCGCACGCTTGACCTGCCCGGCCTGCATGTCACCGTCACCAAAAATGGCGATCCCCTGTCAGAAGGCTATGGCGCTGCAGTGCAGGGCTCCCCTGCCGCCGCCGTTGCATGGCTTGCGAACACGCTGGGCGCGTTTGGCGTTACGCTTGATGCCGGAGACATCATTTTGTCCGGCTCGCTTGTGCCCCTCGCCGATGCGGTGAAGGGCGATGTTTTTGAAATGACGCTGCACGGCGTTGGAAGTTGCACGGCCAAATTCGTTTAAGGCCGAAGGGAGAGAACATGGCGCGCATCAAGGCAGCCATTATCGGGTCGGGGAACATCGGAACCGACCTGATGATGAAGATGATCAAATATCCGCAGAATATGGACCTAGCCGCGGTCGTGGGGATCGACCCGAACAGCGAAGGCCTCGCCATGGCGCGCGAACACGGCATTGCGACCACGCATGAGGGCATTGAAGGCCTGAAGAAGCTCGCCTGCTATCCGGAAATCGGCATCGCTTTTGATGCAACCTCCGCTTACGCCCACAAGATGCATGACGACGCTCTGCGCGGCGATGGCATTCAGGTTGTCGATCTGACGCCAGCAGCCATTGGGCCGTTCACCGTGCCCGCCGTGAACATGACCCAGCATCTTGATCAGCCCAATGTGAACATGGTGACTTGCGGTGGTCAGGCGACAATCCCGATGGTCGCCGCTGTCGCCCGCGTCTCCAGCATCGTCCATTATGCAGAAATCGTCGCCTCTGTGTCCTCGCGCTCGGCAGGTCCTGGCACCCGCGCCAATATTGATGAATTCACCCGCACAACGGCACGCGCGATCGAAGTCGTTGGAGGCGCGACCAAGGGCAAGGCCATCATCATCCTCAACCCCGCTGAGCCGCCGATGATCATGCGCGATACCGTCTTCACTCTATCTGAAGGTGGCGATGAAGCCGCAATCCGGCAGTCGGTCGCCGAGATGGTGGCCGAAGTGCAGAAGTACGTGCCCGGATATCGCCTGAAGCAGGAGGTTCAGTTTGAACGTTATGGCGACAATAACCGCCTGAAGATCCCCGGCATGGGAGACTTTACCGGCATCAAGTCCATGATCATGCTCGAAGTGGAAGGCGCAGGCGATTATCTGCCCAGCTATTCCGGCAATCTCGACATTATGACGGCCGCCGCCAAGGCCACCGGAGAGTTGCTGGCGGCACGGAGGATGGCGGCATGACCAGCACCTTCGACGTTGAAGCGGGCCACAAGATCTACATTCAGGACGTCACCCTGCGTGATGGCATGCACGCCATCAAGCACATGTACGGGATCGACCATGTCCGCGCGATTGCCAAGGCACTCGACGATGCGGGCGTGGACGCCATCGAAGTGGCGCATGGCGATGGCCTGTCCGGTGCCAGCTTCAACTATGGCTTTGGCGCCCACACCGATTGGGAATGGCTGGAGGCCGTTGCCGACGTCCTGACCAAATCCATTCTGACCACGCTGATCCTGCCCGGCGTCGGCACGGTGGATGAATTGCGTCGCGCCTATGATCTGGGCGTCCGCTCGGTCCGTGTGGCGACGCATTGCACCGAAGCCGATGTGTCCAAACAGCATATCGGCATCGCCCGTGATCTGGGCATGGATGTCGCCGGGTTCCTGATGATGAGCCACATGATCGCGCCGGAACAACTCGCCAGCCAAGCACTGCTGATGGAAAGCTATGGTGCCCAGTGTGTCTATGTGACCGATAGCGGCGGCGCACTGGATATGGACGGCGTGCGCGGCCGGTTTGAGGCCTATGACCGCGTCCTGAAGCCGGAAACGCAGCGTGGGATGCACGCGCACCACAACCTCTCGCTCGGCACGGCGAACTCCATTGTCGCGGCGCAATGCGGGGCGGTCCGCATCGACGCCAGCCTGGCCGGCATGGGTGCTGGCGCTGGCAATGCGCCGCTTGAAGTCTTTATCGCGGCTGCTGACCGCAAGGGTTGGAACCATGGCTGCAACGTCATGGCGCTCATGGATGCAGCGGAAGACCTTGTCCGTCCGCTGCAGGACCGTCCGGTCCGTGTGGACCGTGAAACGCTCGCGCTGGGTTATGCAGGGGTCTACTCCAGCTTCCTGCGCCATGCGGAAAAGGCGGCCAACGACTATGACCTCGACACCCGTGAAATCCTTGTTGAACTCGGCCGTCGCAAGATGGTCGGCGGCCAAGAAGACATGATCGTCGACGTGGCCCTTGATATGCTGAAGGCGCGCAATGGCTGATATTTCGCTGCACACCCCCTACCCTGTAGCGGACGTCGCTAGATGGGACATGGAGACCGACATCGTCATCATCGGCTTCGGGGCTACGGGTGCCTGTGCAGCCATAGAGGCCGTGCAGTCAGGCGCTGAGGTGAAGCTGTTCGAACGCAATTCGGGCAGCGGCGGCGCATCCGGGCTTTCCGGCGGCGAGATTTACCTCGGCGGCAATGGTGGCACAGATGTGCAGCGTGCCGCAGGTTTTGAAGACACCACTGAAGACTTTGCCGCCTATCTCAAGATGGCAGGCGGACCATGCGCGGATGAGGCGAAATGTGATCTCTACGCACAGGAAGCGGTCAACCACTTCAACTGGCTGAAGGCGCAGGGCGTCCCTTATCGCGGCAATTACATGGCCGGTAAGATCATCGAGCCCATGGATGACTCAACGCTGATCTGGTCCGGCAGTGAGGCCGCAGCCCCTTTCTACAAATCAGCAAAGCCCGCCCCGCGCGGTCATGTTATCCAGCATATGGGCTGGGGTGGCGGGCGTCCGTTGGTCGACATATTGGAAGCAAAAGCGCGGGACTTGGGTGTCGATGTCATCGTCGACGCGCGGGCCTTGGCCCTCATCAAAGACGCAGATAAAATCGTTGGCGCCATCTTCCGCATCGACAACAAGCCTGTGTTCGTCAAAGCGCGCAAAGGCGTTGTTCTGGCAACCGGCGGCTTCGTGATGAATGAAGAGATGCGGCGCAAATATTGCCCCGAGAGCTTCAAGATCAACGACCCCATTGGCGACAAGGATGACGGCACCGGCATCAACCTTGGCCTCAGCGTCGGCGGCGATGCGATCCACATGGAACAGTTCTTCACGACCTGCCCCTGGACCATCCCGGAAAGCCACGCCAAAGGCGTGTTCGTCAACATTCAGGGCCAGCGCTTCATCAATGAAGACTGCTATCACGGCCGCGTATCTCGCACCGCCGTCGATCAACCCGGCGATCGTGTCTACCTGTTGCTCGACAGCGCGCGTTTTGAACAGCCGCCGGAATTCGCGCGCATGACAATCGCCGGAACCGGCAATGACTGGGAAGAGGTTGAGCGCGAGCTGGAGATGCCGGAAGGCACCTTGTCGCGCACGATGGCTTTCTACAACGAACATGCCCGCGCAGGCCGCGACCCTCTTTTTGACAAGCAGCCACCCATCCTGACGCCGCTCGAACAAGGGCCATTTGTCGCGCTCGAGTTGCATTTCCAGAACAGCTATTTCAGCTTCTTCACGCTGGGCGGCCTCAAGACATCGACCGATGGCGAAGTGCTGGACCGTGCCGGCGCGCCCATCCCCGGCCTGTTTGCAGCAGGCCGCTGCACCAGCGGGCTTCCCGCTTGGGGCCATGGCTATAGTTCCGGCATGAGCCTTGCCGATTGCACCTTCTTTGGCCGTCAGGCCGGCCGGAAAGCAGCCCAAGGGTGAAGGACAGCGCGCTCCTCGACAGGATCGCGCTTACCGATCTTGTCATGCGCTATTGTCGCGGGATTGACCGGCGGGACTTCACGCTCGTCCGCTCGCTCTATCATGATGACGCGATTGACGATCACGGCGCCATGTTCTGTGGCGGGCCGGATGATTTCGTTCGCTGGTTGCCCGATATGATGGCGCAGTGGGAAGCGACGATCCACAGCATCAGCAACAGCCTGTTCGCGATTGACGGTGACACGGCAGAGGGGGAACATCTGGTGACAGCTTTTCACCGCACCCACCCGCCGGAACGCAAAGAGTTCACCGTTTGGGGCCGCTATCTCGACACCTACCAGCGGCGCGATGGCATTTGGAAGTTCAGCCACCGGTCGCTTGTGTTCGATCATGGCCGCATCACGCCGGTGGATGAAGACAGCTTTGCCATGATGGGCAGCGACGCCGTCCATGGCCGCGCCAACCGTTTTGATCCGTCATGGCAGATGCCGCTGCTGGCAGGCCTTGGCAGATAAGCTTTTTGGGGAGAGTGACATTGGGTGCAGCATTGAGCGTTTCCGGATTGATGGCGCAGGCGCAGTCTGCAACCGGCCTTCAGGATTTCGGTGACGACTGGTTCCTAGCGCCCCTCTCCAAGCTTGTTGATTGCGTCAATGCCGAAGCCGGGCTGGTCGCTCCTGATGCTGGTGCGGGTTACCGCATCCAGAGCGCACTGTCAGACCGGCTGAAGCTCGTCCAATATTTCAAGGACCACCCTGAGGCGTTGGACGAACAGATCGACGTCGCCTGTGCCATTATCGGCCTACCGCGCACTGGCTCCACCGTGATGCACCGGCTGCTGTCCTCCGTCCCGCAGACGACATCCTTCCTTTGGTGGGAAACGACTTTCCCCCTGCCCTTTGACGGCGAAGCGCCCGGTGATCCCTCGCCGCGCATCGCCATGGCGCATCAGATTGTGGACCAATTGCTGCGCGACTGGCCGGACTTTGAAAGCATCGACCCCATTGAGGCCGAAGTTGTCGCTGAGGAAGTCATTCTGCTCGACCGCACCTTCCTGTCGACCACCTATGACTCGATGATGCCGATCCATTCTTACGGATATTGGCAGGCGGATCAGGACCATGAACCTGCCTATCGTGACCTGCTTCTGTTCATGAAGGCGCTCCAGCACCAGATGCCGTCGCGGCGGGGCCAGAAGTGGGTGTTGAAGACGCCCCACCATCTGCTCGGTGGGATGAACGGGCTGTTGAAGGTCTTCCCGGATGTTCCCCTCGTCATGACCCACCGCAATGTCGCACAGGTGCTGCCCAGCTATTGCAGCATGTGCGCGTCGATGAGCGTCAACAGTTCCACCACCTACCGCAAGGAAGACCAGGGCGCGCATTGGACGCGGCGCTTTAAGACTGGGCTGGAGCGCCTCATGGAGCTGCGCAAGACGCTGCCCGAAGGCCGCATCGTCGACGTCCGTTATGAGGACACTGTGAGCGACCCTATCGGCTCGGCTGCCCGTGTGCTGGAGGCGATCGGTCTGCCGGTGGATAGAGCCGCACTCGAAGCCTGCATCGCCGCCAACGCGCGGGATGCGCGGCCCAAACATAAATATTCGGCCGAAGCGTTTGGATTGACGCCCGAAGGCATTGCCGCCGATTTTGCCTTTTACCACGACGCCTATAAAATCTGAGACCAATAAGAACAAAGGAGAGCATCATGATCCTGAAGGACAAAGTCGTCATCATCACAGGCGCTGGCCCCGGCATGGGGCAGGCGATGTGCCGCGGCGCGGCTGCGGAAGGCGCAAAAGTAGTTGTCTCCGCGCGCTCGGTGGACGCGATTGAGGCCATTGTCGCCGACATCAAGGCCAAGGGTGGAGAGGCCATTGCCGTCAAATGCGATGTCTCCAAAACCGAGGATTGCAACGCCATTGCCAAGGCCGCGCTCGACCAATGGGGCCGCATCGACGGCATGGTCCATTCCGCTTATTACCACCCCGATTGGTCGAACCTCGACGCGCATTCGATTGACCAGTTGTCGAGCGCGCTGGATGTGATCGCGGTTGGCGGCCTCAGGATGGCACAGGCCGTGATCCCGACGATGAAGGCGCAAGGCTCCGGCTCGATCGTCAACGTGTCCACCCTCGCCACGCGCAAGCCCATGCCCGGCGAAGGCGGCTATGCAATGGCGAAGGCCGCGCTCAACCAGCTTTCCCGCCAGCTTGCCGTGGAACTCGGCGGCACAGGCATCCGCGTCAACACAGCATTGATGGGCTGGATGATGGGTGCGCCGCTGGAAAGCTTCTTTGCGTCGATGGGCGAAGGCGGCGAAGCGTTCCGCACACAACGCGCCTCCGAAGTGCCAGTCGGCCATATCCCGCCGGATAAGGACTGCGCCAAGGCCGTCTATTTCCTCCTGTCTGACTATGCGAGCGAGATCACCGGCGCCGCGCTGGATGTGAACGGCGGCGACTGGGTCGCGCCATGAGCGCCGATACAGTGCAGGCTTGGCGAGATTTCTGTGCCAAGCTCGCCGCCGCCGGAGACGTCCTGCTCGCGCCCGATGTGCCGGATGATCCCCTCATCCGCGCAGAGGGCGCGCGCTATCTCTCGCGCCTCACCAAGCTCGCGCTCGAGCAATATGTTGAGGCGACGGACACCGACTTCCCGTTCTTCTACCAGCTGAGCCACACCACCGGAAAGATTGGCGCGGACAATCCGGATAACCAGTATCTCAACGCCTCCATCCGGGGCGATTGCGAGTATCGGATCACCGGCACACGCGGGTCGATGTTCTATTTCTCCATCGTCGCCAATGCGATGCGCTACCACATTGATGGCAGCGCCCACGCCACCGGCAGCCTGATGAATGACGACATTGTCTGGGGGCCGAATGGTGAGGTAGAGATCATCGCCTCTGCCACGCCGCAACCCGGCAACTGGCTTCGGCTGGAGGCGGACACCAGCGTCATCATCATCCGCCAGTCCGCGCTCGACCGGCTCAATGAAACCCCCGGCACCTTCAAGATTGAGCGCATCGGCGGCCCCGCCGTCCCCGCCCCGCTTTCCGGCGAGACAATCTCCAAAGGCCTCGCCACCGCCGCGCAGTTTGTGAACGGCATTGCGACCACCTTTGCGGATTGGACGCGGCTCTTTGCCCAGCACCCCAATGCCTTCCCCGCCATCGACCAGTCGATGTTCCAGAAGGGCGGCGGCGCGAAGGATATCTATTACGCCCACGCCTATTGGAAGATCGCGGCCGACGAAGCCTGGGTGATCGAGGTGACGCCGCCGGATTGTTATTACTGGAACTTCCAGCTCGACAATTGGTGGATGGAAAGCCTCGATTACCGCTTCCGCCAGATCACCGTGAACAAGCACAGCGCCCGATATGAGAAGGACGGATCGATCCGTATCATCTGCGCCGCCAGTGACCCCGATATCGGTAACTGGATCGACACCAGCGGCCACACCGAAGGTACCGCGCTCCTCCGTTGGGCGGGGGCGACTGAACACCCCCTGCCCGCTGCCCGCATCGTCAAACTAAAGGACTTGTGATGCTCGATTGGATGAAAACCGCGCCAACCTTGGCGCAAGACCCCGTTTCGGGCTTTGACCCCGACGCTGTAACCGTTTCCGAAACCGTGGAGATCAACGCACCCGCCAAGGTCGTGTGGGATGTGATCTGCGACATGCCCCGCTATAGCGAATGGAATCCGTTCTGCGTCCGCGCTGTCTCCACGCTGGAAATGGGCGCGGCGGTGGACATGACGCTCGCCAACTATGCCGTGCCGGGCAGCCTTGTCCCCAACCTTGAATATATCTGCGCGCTGGAGCCGGAACGCCTCATCAGTTGGGAGATGAAGTATAGCGACTTCTGGCCCTACCCCGCGCGGCGCGATCAGGTGATCGAGGCGACCGGCCCTGCAAGCTGCCGCTATCATTCCACCGACGCCTTTCTCGGCAATAATGGCATCCACGTGTTCCGCTTTGCCGGCCCCTGGGTGAAGCGCGCCTTTGACGACACGGCCCATGCCCTCAAGGCGCGCGCCGAAGCGATCTATGCCGCCAACGCTTGAGGCCCTCGCCGCCCGATTGCAGACGCTGGAAGACCGTGAGGCGATCCGGGAACTCATCGCGAGCTACGGCCCGCTTGCCGATACCGGCGCGGCGGACGCCCTCAGCCAATTATGGACCGAGGATGGCCGCTATGCCGTGGGCGGGATGACGGAGGCCAAGGGCCGCGCTGCCATCGCCGCGCTGATCGACGGCGCCGTGCACCGCGGTCTGATGGCCGATGGCTGCGCCCACACGCTCGGCCCCGTCACCATCACGCTGGGCGGCGACGCCGCCACCGCCCGCGGCCACAGCGTCGTCTTCCGCGCCGATGGCACCGGCGGATGGACCGCATACCGCGTCTC
>JBBATT010000074.1:0-9220 GCA_040398605.1 Chakrabartia sp. | reverse complement strand
GATGCCGCCGACACCGTGAACGGCAAAGACGTCGAGCGAGTCGTCGATCTTCCAGTTGTGCTTCACAACCTGCACAAGGAAGAAGCAGACAGTGCCGCCGAGCAGGCCGAGCAGGATGGCACCCATCGGGCCGACATAGCCTGCCGCAGGGGTGACGGTGGCAAGCCCTGCGACCGCCCCTGTGACGATGCCGATCGAGGTCGCCTTGCCGATGCGGATGCGCTCAATCAGCGACCAGACCAGAGCCGCGGTGCAGGCGGCGAGGTGGGTGTTGAAGATCGCTGTGGACGCATCGTCGTTCGCCGCCAAGGCAGAGCCGCCGTTAAAGCCGAACCAGCCCACCCACAGCAAGCCAGCGCCCACCATCGTGAGGGCAGGGCTGTGCGGGGCCAGCAGCGATTTGCTGAAGCCACGACGCGGCCCGAGCAGCTTGGCGACGATCAACGCGGCGACACCGGCTGTTGTGTGGACAACGATGCCGCCTGCAAAATCGAGCGTGCCGACATCTGTCGCCAGCCAGCCACCGCCCCAAATCCAGCGGGCAACGGGGAGGTAGACGATGATGGTCCATAGGGTTGAGAAGGCCACCACCCAGCCAAAGCGCACGCGCTCCACAAAGGCGCCGATGACAAGGGCCGGCGTAATGATCGCAAAAGTCATCTGGAACAGGGCAAAGGTGGATTCGGGCAAGGTCGTCCCTGCGCGCAGATCGGCAAGGTTGGCCAGCATCACATTGCCAAGCCCACCCAGCCAAGGCGTTCCCTCCCCAAAGACGAGGCTATACCCAAAAACGGCCCAGAGCAGCGAGACGGTGCACAAGATAACAAAGCTATGCATGATGACCGAAAGCACGTTCTTGGCGCGGACGAGGCCGCCATAGAACAGCCCGAGGCCGGGAATCGTCATCATCAAAACGAGGGCAGATGCCGTCAATATCCACGCGGTATCGCCGCTGTCGGATACAATTTCTGGCTGCGCATAGGCGGTTGCCGGAAAGGCGAGCGCACCTGCAACAAGCGCCGCGAGACGACCCAATTTCATGATTTTCCCCTCGAACCCACAATATTTGCGCGTTTGCTAATTGCAGATGCGCCGTCCTGCAAGTCCGACCTCGGTTAAAATGGTCCCTTGACGGACGACCCGAAAGGCCATCACCCTCGCGCGTATACACGAGAGAAGGTTTCTGGCCGGTTATGAAGCTAGTAGTTGTTGAGTCGCCTGCAAAGGCAAAGACCATCGAAAAATATCTCGGCCCCGGCCATCGGGTGTTGGCGAGTTTCGGCCATGTCCGCGACTTGCCGGCCAAGGATGGTTCGGTCGACCCGGATGACGGCTTTGCCATGACGTGGGAGCCCTATGCCGATAAGTCGAAGCAACTGAAGGCGATTGCCGATGAGGCGAAGACTGCCGACACCCTCATCCTCGCGACTGACCCTGACCGCGAAGGGGAGGCGATTTCCTGGCATGTGCAAGAAGTGCTCGCCAAGAAGAAGCTGTTGCCAGCCCATGTGGAACGCGTGACGTTCAACGCCATTACCAAGGCGGCTGTGCTGGAGGCGATGGCGCGCCCCCGTGGCCTCGACCATGATCTGATCGACGCCTACCGCGCCCGCCGCGCGCTTGATTATCTGGTCGGCTTCACGCTTTCCCCCGTGTTGTGGCGCAAGTTGCCCGGCGCTAAATCAGCCGGCCGCGTCCAATCCGTCGCGCTGCGTCTGATTGTGGACCGGGAACGTGAGATTGAGCTGTTCAAGGCGCAGGAATATTGGTCCGTGCTCGCCAATATGGAGCAGGATGGCGTGCCCTTTGTCGCACGGCTTGTGCGCCATAAGGGTGAAAAGATTGACCGGCTGACCATTGGCAATGCAGGCGACGCCGCCGCTGCCAAAAAGGCTGTTGAGGATGGGCGCTTTTCGGTCGCGAGCGTTGAGACCAAGCCGCTCACCCGCAATCCGCCGCCGCCCTTCACGACCTCGACCCTTCAGCAGGAAGCGGCGCGCAAGCTTGGCTTTTCAGCGACGCACACGATGCGGCTGGCGCAGGCGCTGTATGAAGATGGCGCCATCACTTATATGCGAACCGACGGCGTCCAGATGGATCATTCTGCCATCAGCGCTGCGCGTAACGCCATCGCCAACCGATATGATGCCGGATACGTGCCGGATAAGCCCCGTCAATATCAGACCAAGGCCAAGAACGCACAGGAAGCGCATGAAGCCATCCGCCCGACCGAGTTCACCAAGGATCGCGCCGGAAGCGGTGATCACGCCCGGCTGTATGACCTGATCTTCAAGCGCGCGCTCGCCAGCCAAATGGCGTCTGCCCGACTGGAACGCACGACCGTTGAGATGCTGGACGGCACTGGCCAAACGGGCTTGCGTGCCACCGGTCAGGTTGTGCTCTTCCCCGGCTTTCTCGCGCTCTACGAAGAAAGCGTCGACGACAGTGACGGCGATGACGATGCCCGCCGCTTGCCCCGGATGAGCGAAGGCGATGCGCCGGCCAAGAAGTCGGTTGAGTCGGAACAGCACTTTACCCAGCCGCCGCCGCGCTATTCCGAAGCCAGCCTTGTCAAAAAGATGGAAGAACTCGGCATTGGGCGCCCGTCGACCTATGCCTCGGTGCTTCAGGTGCTCAAAGACCGCGATTATGTGACGGTAGACCGCAACCGCTTTACGCCCAATGAAAGCGGGCGTCTGGTGATCGCGTTCCTCGAGCGCTTCTTCGAACGCTATGTCGCTTACGACTATACTGCGGGCCTTGAAGACCAGCTTGACGATGTGTCGGGTGGTCGGGCCCAGTGGCAGGCCGTGCTCGAAGCTTTTTGGCGCGACTTTAAGCCCAAGACTGTTGAGGTCATGGAGCAAAAGCCTTCCGAAGTGACCGCAGCGCTCGATGCGTTCCTCGCGCCCTTCCTCTTCCCTGAAAAGGAAGATGGCAGCGATCCGCGCCAATGCCCCGCCTGCGAAGCCGGCAAGCTCGCCCTGCGCGGCGGACGCTATGGGGCGTTTGTTGCTTGCTCCAATTACCCTGAATGCAAATTCACCCGCAAGTTCGGTCAGCCGGGTGGTGAGGGCGATGCCGGATCCAGCGGCCCTGAAGTGCTTGGTCAGCATCCGGAGACGGGACAGGACATCAGCCGCAAGTCGGGGCGCTTTGGCCCCTATGTGGAAATGGGCGAGGGCAAGGAAGCCAAGCGCGCCTCCATCCCCAAAGACATTCCGGGCGAAGAGTTCGGTCTGGATTGGGCAGTGAAGCTGATCGATCTGCCACGCACCATTGGCGACCATCCGGAAACGGGCAAGCCGATCACGGCCAGCATCGGGCGCTACGGCCCCTATCTTGCGCATGACGGCAAATACGGGCGGCTCCAGTCCACCCGCGACGTCTTCGAAACAGGCATGAATGCCGCCGTCGTGAAGCTTGCTGAGGCTGCTGCAGGCGGCGGACGCGCCCGTGGCGCCACGCGTGAGCCGCTCAAGGTGCTCGGTGCCCATCCGCGCACCGAACTGGAGCTGAAGGTCATGGAGGGGCGCTACGGGGCTTATGTGACCGACGGCACGACCAATGCGACGCTGCCCAAGACCGTCACGCCCGAAGCGCTGACGCTGGAGGAAGCTGCCCAGTTGATCGACGAACGCGCCGCCAAGGCCCCGGCGAAGGGCAAGAAGAAGGCGCCTGCGAAGAAGAAGGCCTCGGCTAAGAAGAAGGCCGCACCGAAGAAGAAGGCCGACTAGAGGGATCCTCCCCCGCCGGGGGAGGGGAACCATGCGCAGCATGGTGGAGGGGGAACCGGGCGCATGCCGAAGCTGTCGGCCTTGAACCAAGCCCCCAAGCCCCCTCCACCGCAAGCGGTCCCCCTCCCCCGATGGGGGAGGATCTGAAAAGGATGTTTCCTCATGGACCGCGCCACCATCTCCCTTGATGCCGAAGTCTGGCTGTGGACGTCCAATGGCGCGTCCTGGCACTTTCTGACGGTAGAGGGAGAGGCGGCAGCGGAGGTGCGCTATGCCGCGCTGGGGCTGACGCGCGGCTTTGGCTCGGTGCCGGTGGAGGTTATGATCGGCAAGACCCGCTGGCGTACCTCGCTCTTCCCCTCCAAGGCGTCAGGCGGCTTCCTGCTGCCGCTCAAGGCCGCCGTGCGCAAGGCGGAGAGATTCGCGGTGGGCGACAGGGTGGCAGTGACGATCACCATCTGAATGGGGGCTGCCGGAGCGCATTTCCAGACTGGTCCTAATCGCCACCGCCTTGGCACAGATCGTGGCGCCGAATATTTTAATAATTTGTTGGACCCGCTTGCAATTTGGAAAGCCTAGGCAAGTCCGCGCGTCGCTGCGTCTTAGCGCGGAACTGATGCTGTGAACCGACTCAGATCTGCGACGAGTTGAGTCCCTAAACTGTCAAATACCCTCTTGCGTCTCAGCGTGGATGAGGCACTATAGATAGTGGCTGAGCCGGGGGGCAACCCAAGTAGTAGTGGTTGGAGACGCGCAGAGCGATTTGCGACACTGGCCATTTTGTGCCCTGTGGATATCGGGGGCAGTCTGAGATTTCGGCGGTGCAAACCGCCAAACATGGTATGAGCAGGGTTTCGACCCGAGTCGAACAAGAGTAGAACATCGCGGTAGCAGTATGTTGGGGGCAAGAATGGATTTTCGGGATACGCAGGCAGAAGCAAGCGGAGATAATGTGGCGACGATGGCAGAAGCACCGGCCGCTCCCAAAGCGAAGAACAAGGGCGTGAAGGACACGCGCACGGTTGATGAAGCGTATCCGCTGGAGATCGACCGGAGCCGCGACGCGTTGCTGACCGACTTCGGTAAGGAAACGCTGCGCGACCGCTATTTGCTTCCGGGCGAAAGCTATCAGGATCTCTTTGTCCGCGTGGCCTCTGCCTATGCGGATGATCAGGCGCACGCCCAGCGCATCTACGATTACATTTCCAAGCTGTGGTTCATGCCCGCCACGCCCGTCCTCTCCAACGGCGGCACTGGTCGTGGCTTGCCCATTTCCTGCTACCTGAACTCGGTTGATGACAGCCTTGAAGGCATCGTCAACACGTGGAACGAAAACGTCTGGCTCGCGTCACGCGGCGGCGGCATCGGCACCTATTGGGGCAGCGTGCGCGGCATTGGTGAGCCCGTTGGCCTGAATGGCAAGACGAGCGGCATCATCCCGTTTGTCCGCGTGATGGATTCGCTGACGCTGGCGATCTCGCAAGGCTCGCTGCGCCGTGGTTCGGCGGCGGTCTATCTCGACATTGACCATCCCGAAATCGAGGAATTCCTCGAAATCCGGAAGCCCTCGGGTGATTTCAACCGTAAGGCGCTCAACCTGCACCATGGCGTGCTGTTGACCGACGCCTTTATGGAAGCGGTTCGCGAAGGCACTGAATGGAACCTCAAATCCCCCAAGACGGGCGAAGTCCGCGCGACGGTGGATGCCCGCAGCCTGTTCCAGAAGCTCGTTGAAACCCGTCTCGCCACCGGCGAGCCCTACATCGTGTTCAGCGATACGGTGAACAAGGCGATGCCAAAGCATCACCGCGAACTCGGCTTTAAGGTCTCGACGTCGAACCTGTGTTCAGAAATCACATTGCCCACCGGTCGCGATCACCTCGGCAATGACCGCACGGCTGTCTGCTGCCTGTCCTCGCTCAACATGGAAACATGGGATGAGTGGAATGACGACAAGCAGTTTGTGGAAGACGTTATGCGCTTTCTCGACAATGTGCTGACCGATTATATTGACCGCGCCCCGCCGGAAATGGCCCGCGCCAAATATTCGGCAACGCGCGAACGCTCGGTCGGGCTGGGGGTCATGGGCTTCCACAGCTTCCTGCAGGCGCGCAACATCCCGTTTGAAGGCGCAATGGCCAAGAGCTGGAACCTGCGCGTGTTCAAGCACATCGCGGCCAAGGTCAACGAAGCGTCGATGTTGCTCGCAACCGAACGCGGCGCCTGCCCGGATGCCGAAGAACGCGGCGTGATGGAACGCTTCAGCTGCAAGACCGCGATTGCGCCAACGGCGTCGATTTCGATCATTTGCGGTGGCACCAGCGCCTGCATTGAGCCTATTCCGGCCAACATCTATACGCACAAGACGCTCAGCGGCTCCTTCTCAATCCGCAATCCGCATCTTGAAAAGCTGCTCATCGAAAAGTCGAAGAACAGCGACAATGTGTGGAATTCGATCCTTGAGCAGGGCGGTTCCGTCCAACACCTCGACTTCCTGAGCCAGGATGAAAAGGACACGTTCAAGACGAGCTTTGAGATTGACCAGCGCTGGCTGATCGAACTCGCGGCAGACCGGACGCCCTATATCGATCAGGCGACCTCGCTGAACCTCTTCATCCCGGCGGACGTTGAGAAGTGGGATCTCCTCATGCTCCACTTCCGCGCATGGGAACTCGGTGTGAAGTCGCTTTATTATCTCCGGTCCAAGTCGATCCAACGCGCAGGCTTTGCCGGCGGCGTTGAGGCGGACAACACGGCGGAAGCGCCCAAGTACGAACTCGCCGCGTCGACGGATTATGATGAGTGCTTAGCTTGTCAGTGACGGGGTCACTGACAATGGAAGCGCTCCACACCGCAGCAGACACACAGAATTAAACTAGGAAGACAGACATGTCCCTTCTCGTAGCCCGCAATCAGTACAAGCCGTTCCAATATCCTTGGGCCTATGAATTCTGGAAGCGCCAGCAGCAGATCCACTGGCTGCCGGAAGAAGTGCCCTTGGGCGAAGATTGCCGCGATTGGGCGCAGAAGCTGTCCGATCACGAGCGCAATCTGCTGACGCAGATTTTCCGCTTCTTCACACAGGCCGATGTCGAGGTGCAGAATTGCTACCACGAACATTATGGCCGCGTGTTCAAGCCGACCGAAGTGAAGATGATGCTGACAGCCTTTTCCAACATGGAAACAGTGCACATCGCGGCATACTCGCATTTGCTCGACACCATCGGCATGCCCGAAAGCGAGTACGGCATGTTCCTTCAGTATAAGGAAATGAAGGACAAGCATGATTATCTGAACACCTTTGGTGTCGATAATGATGAAGACATTGCCCGCACGCTCGCCATGTTCGGCGGCTTCACCGAAGGGCTGCAGCTGTTCGCTTCGTTCGCGATGCTGATGAACTTCCCGCGCTTCAACAAGATGAAGGGCATGGGACAGATCGTCACATGGTCGATCCGCGATGAAAGCCTGCACTGCGAAGGCATTACCAAGCTGTTCCACGCCTTCACGCAGGAACGCGGCTGCCTCACCAAGGCGGTGAAGGACGACATTCTGGATTGCTGCCAGAAGACGGTCCGTCTGGAAGACGCGTTCATCGATCTCGCGTTCGAACAGGGCCCGGTCTCCGGCATGACGCCTAAGGAAATCAAGCGCTACATCCGCTACATCGCGGACTGGCGTCTGGGTCAACTCGGCTTCTCACCGATGTACATGATTGAGGAGCACCCGCTCCCCTGGCTCGCCCCGCTCCTCAACGGGGTGGAACACGCCAACTTCTTCGAAACCCGCGCCACCGAATACGCCAAAGCCGCCACCCGCGGTGAATGGAATCAGGTTTGGGACAGCTTCGACCTCCGCAAGGGCGCCAAGGCCGCCAATGACGTGCCGGAAGTCGTTGTGGTCGAAAAGGACATGTTTGAAGCGGCGGGGGTTGCTGCGGAGTAGCACCTAATTGACAAGTTACATGAAAGAATTAAGCTCACTTTGATATTTAGGGGTGAGCTAAACATTGAGTTCTTCAAATGTAAACTTGGATGCGATGATAGCTCGGTCGGACTTTGCTTCTGCGGCCGAGCGACCCGCGCAGTCGTCGGAGCGATTTGAAAAGATCGCTTTAAAGGACCTTGTGGGAGAAGGGGCGTTACTCTCCAAGCTACTGCGCAAGCCCGACTTTCAGCGTGAAACCACGCAGTGGCGACCGTCTCAAATAGCTATGCTTATTGAGAGCTTTCTCGATGGGGAACTCATACCGGCGGTAATTCTATGGCAGTCTAACTCTCACATCTTCGTTATTGATGGCGGACACAGGTTAAGCGCTTTGCTGGCTTGGGCGCACGATGACTACGGAGACGGTCCTCGCTCTCTCCCCTTTTTTAAAGGCGAGATTACCCGAGCACAGAAGGCCTTAGCGAATAAGACACGTAGCGAAGTGAATAAGCGTGTTGGAACTTACCAGCACTTCTCGGAGAAAATCAGAAATTCGGATCAGAATGATTTTGATGACGGTCGCTTGGTTACATTTGCAACGCGCGGCCTTCAGGTCCAATGGATCGTCGGTGACGCCGACAAGGCAGAATCTTCATTTTTTAAGATCAATACTCAAGGGTCGGCACTTGACCCAGTAGAAGAGAAGATCCTAAAAAATAGAATAAAAGCCCCGGCGATTGCAGCGCGCTCTATTGCGCGAGCAGCAACGGGTCATAAATACTGGTCTAAATTTCCGACTGATGTGCAGGATCTGATATCGGAAAAGTCAAAAATTATCCATACAGCATTGTTTGCGCCAGAGGTTAGTGCGCCAGTAAAGACAATTGACCTGCCTCTTGGTGGATCAAATTCCATAACCGGCGCTTTAGATTTGTTGATTTCTCTCTGCGAGATCGTTGACAATGAAGAGAGAGATATTGCAAAATTTTCTGACGACATGGATGGAAGTCAGACTCTCGAGATGTTAGACAGACTTGAAGGCGTCACAAGTCGACTTGTCGGAAATAAAGCGAAGAGCTTGGGACTTCACCCTTTTGTTTATTTCTATACAGCAAAAGGCCGGCATTCACCGCCATTGATGCTGGCGATGTTTACGCTAATTGCCCGGCATATTAGAAACAATAACAAAGCTTGGTTTAAGAAATTTACATTAAATAGGAAGTTTATTGAATCTAATCTTCTTGAACACAAAGGTGTAATCTCCCTGCTTATCTCGGCGCAGGGGAGTAAGCTAAGGCAAACTGCGACCGTCCGAATGCTTGAGCTCATTGTTGATAAATCCGGTGAGGACCATCCGCCTTTGACAGCCGACGACATCGCACAGGCCATGGGCTTACAGAGCCGTCTCTACACTATCCAAACGAAGCCGACCCAAGATTTTACTGACGAAGCAAAAAGCAGTGCTTTTTTGCGACAGGCATTTGGTCAGGCGCTCAAGTGTCCCATCTGCGAAGGATTTTTAGATCCGACAAAATCTGCTTCATACGACCACACAG
>JBBATT010000073.1:0-9263 GCA_040398605.1 Chakrabartia sp. | reverse complement strand
ATGCCAAGGGCCAGATGGTCAGCTGGCGCTTCTCCCGCGCGGTGATCAAGGTCGCAGCGAACATCCCTTATGAGGACGCACAGGCCGCGATTGACGGCGTGAAGCCCCATGCCCTGACCGAGGTTGCGCTGCGCCCGCTCTGGGCGTGCTGGGCGCTGCTGTTCAAGGCGCGGGAAAAGCGGGAGCCGCTGGACCTCGACCTGCCTGAACGCCGTGTGGAGCTGGATGAGAAGGGCCGTATCCAATCCGTCGCGCCGCGTGAACGGCTCGATGCGCATAAGCTGATCGAGGATTACATGATCGCGGCCAACGTCGCCGCCGCCAAGGCGCTGGAGGCGAAGAAGGCGCCGGTCATGTACCGCATCCATGAACCGCCGAGCCGTGAAAAGCTCGTCGCGCTCAAGGAATATCTGGCGACGTTTGAGATTGCCTTTACGCTGGGGCAGGTCATCACGCCTGCCACCTTCAACCGGCTGATCGACAAATTGGGCGAAGTTGAGTTCCGCACCGAGGTGATGGAGCAGATCCTGCGCACGCAGACACAGGCCTATTACGGCCCGCAGAATAGCGGCCATTTCGGCCTCTCGCTCGGCTCCTACGCGCACTTCACCTCGCCCATCCGCCGCTATTCAGATTTGATCGTCCACCGCTCCCTCGTCGGCGCGTATGGCCTCAATCCGCAAGGCGAAGCGACCGCGCTGACCAAGGATGATGCTGAGCGGATGAAGCTCATCGGCGAGGTCATCTCGGCGGCCGAACGCCGCGCGATGGAGGCGGAGCGCGAGACCGTGGACCGCTATGTCGCCGCTTTCCTCGCCATGCGCGTGGGTGAGGTGGTCGCCACGCGGATCACCGGCGTCACCAATTTCGGCTTCTTCGCCACCGTCGAAGGGCTGGGCGGCGACGGGCTGGTGCCGATCTCCACTTTGGGCACCGAATATTTCCGCTTTGATGAGGCGCATAAGTCCCTCGTCGGGGAGCAAACCGGCGAAACCTTCCGCATCGGCCAGCACATCGATTTGCGTTTGGCAGAGGCCAACCCCATTTCAGGCGCACTGCGTTTTGAATTGCCGGAAGGGGCGAGCCACTTGCCGATGCCCGGCGGGAACAGAGGCCGCGATGGGGACAAAGGAAAAGACCGCAAAGACCGCGTCCGCCGCGCGCCCATGGGCCAGCGCGGGCGGCCGGGCAACATCCGCCATCAGGGGCGGCGGAAGTAGGGCGCTCTTCCCGTCAGTCTCGCCTTCCCCCAAAGCCAGCCCGTTATTCCCCCACCCCCAACCCGTCATTCCCGCGAAGGCGGGAATCTATGAACACCGAATGTCCCGAATAAGACGCCTCAATCGCTCAGGTGAGATGCAAATAGATGCCAGCCTTCGCTGGCATGACGGAAGGGGGAGGGCGAGGCTCGGAAACGCGGACCACTCCCCGTCATTGCGAGGCGCCGGAGGCGGCGCGGCAATCCAGTATGCACCACGTGTTGGGGGTCTGGATTGCCACGCTACGCTCGCAATGACGATGAAGGGAACCCCATTTGAAATCCGCCCCCACAGCCCTATGAGCAGCCATGGCTCTTGATCTCTCCCGCCTGTTCATCGGCACGCTCGATTACACCATCCCCTTTGCAGCACTGGATGATGTGCGGTTTGAACGCATCTTGCGCGGCTTTGGCGGCCATTATGTCGTGCACCCGACCTCACAGTCGAGCTTCACCTTCGCGCGCGGCGAAGGGTTTGATAAGTTTGAGAAATGGGATGCCTTTGCCTATGTCGATGGCGGCACCCTCACGCGCCTGCGGGAACAAATGGAGGTAGAGGCAGACCCCGGCTCCAACATCGCGATCCTGCCGCCCCCCTGGTCCGGCCTGCGCCTGTCCCTCAACGTCCGCGTCGTCCTCATCTTCTGGGCGCTCGGCCTCATCATCGCGCGGAGCTTTACCGGCGGAGACTGGCTCTTCTGGCTGATCGGATTCCTGACGCTCTACGGCGCCCACGTCGCGCTGATCCGGCGGAGTTTGAAGAAGAAGCTGGGACGGTGGTTGGCGCGGGAGAGTTGGAATTAGGCGAGGGCTTTCAGTAAGATTGAACTTAACATTCTGTCTAATAAGGGATTTTCTGACACAGAATGTGAATATAATCCTGAACGAACTGCCTTATATTTGAGATGTCCGGAAACAGGGAGTAAATTAGTTCGAACAAAACTTGGCATTTAACCTTAAATGTTGTTCCAATGCTTTTTGTGTAGCAAAGGAGGGCTCGGGTTTGATCGAACGGTTCCAAATACTCAAGAATATTGGTCAGTTTGACAGCGTCGTGGCCGCCCCCCCGCTTGCATCACTGACGAGGCTCAGTCTCGTTTACGGGGAGAACGGAAGAGGTAAAACAACTCTTGCGGCCATCCTTAAATCCGCGAGCACTGGCGACCCTACTGGGATAACAGAGCGCAAGCGTCTCGGGGCTTTGGCCGAACCTGAAGTCGTGATTACGATAGCTGGGGCAAACCGGACTTTCCAAAACGGAGTATGGAATGTTCCATCACCAGAGTTGGTAGTATTCGACGATGCGTTCGTGGCAGCAAATGTGTGCTCAGGCATTGCGATCGATGTCGAGCACCGACAAAATCTTCATGAATTGATACTTGGCGCTCAGGGTGTGGCGTTAAACCAGGCGCTTCTGGCCCACATTGCTCGGATCGAAGAGCTTAATAGAGCAATCCGTCAGCGCGAAAACAACATCCCCGCAGCGATGCGCGGGACGCTATCAGTCGAGCAATTTTGTGCTCTGCCAAACGAAGCGGACATCACTGACAGAATTGCTGATGCGGACCGAGCACTTGCTGCTGCTCGCAACGCGCAAGCGATTGGAGCCCGAGGGCCGCTTTTGGCGCCCAGCTTGCCTCCTGTCGACATCAACGAAATCAATGCGATTTTAGGCAAATCGTTGCCAGACATCCAAGCTGAGGCGATGGCTCGGGTACGAGAGCATTTAGCTGAACTTGGTAAAAAGGGTGAGGAATGGATAGGCGAGGGAATGGCCTATCTCCCTGCGGTTCAGGGAGACGACGGCAGCGAGTTATGCCCGTTTTGTAAACAAGACCTCGCGGCATCACCTATACTCGAACACTACCAAGCATATTTCAGCGAGGCCTACGAGGCTTTGAAAACTTTGGTCACGGATTGCGGCAAAGCGTTCGCGGAGGAGCACCGTCCTGACATTCAGTCAGCGTTCGAGCGGGCCATCCGCGAGCTCAGCGAGGGGCGAAGTTTCTGGAGTGCATACATCGACATCCCCGGATTTGCGCTCGACACAGCGGCGATGATCCGCAGTTGGAACTGCGCACGAGATTCCGTCTTAGGGGCCTTGCGTTCTAAGTTCGGCGCTCCTCTTGAAGCTGCGGAACTTTCTCCAGAAGCAGTCTCTGCAATCCAAGAATATGACCAGAAAAGGCAGGAAATGTCCATGGTTTTAGGCCCAATAGTTGCCAAAAATGACGACATTGTCTTGGTCAAAGAACAGGCGGCTGGCGCGAGTGTCGAGAATGCCGAAGCCGACCTGAAGCGGCTCAATTTGATAGGCGTTCGGCACAGTGAACCGGCGAACGGGCTCTGTCAGGCTGTTCTTGATGAAAAGGCAAGCAAGCTCGCTACTGAGGGGTTACGAGACGCCGCGCGCATTGCGCTTGATAACTACCGACAGAACGTCTTCCCTACCTATCAACAGGCAATCAATGATTATCTGCAGCGCTTCGGTGCTGGCTTTCGTGTCGATGCGGTTAACTCCGTCAATACTCGCAGTGGATCTTCATGCACCTATAACGTCGTAATCAATCAGATTGCTGTGCCATTGGCGGCCAACGAAGGCGCAAGCTTTCGAAATACGCTGAGCGCTGGGGATCGAAATACGCTCGCGCTTGCCTTCTTTTTCGCATCGTTGGAGCAAAATGGTCAGCTCGCGAACGCTATTGTGGTGATCGATGACCCGATGACAAGCCTTGACGAACACCGCTCGGTGGCGACTGTCCAGCAGATCCGACTACTTCTGCCGCGCGTTCAGCAGGTGATCGTATTGTCACACTTCAAGCCCTACCTTTGTGAGGTTTGGAAGGGAGCAAACGCAAACGAGAGAAGCGCCTTTATGGTGCGTCGGGATGGACAAGGCTCGTCAATCGCCGAATGGGATGTGCGACAAGATTCCATAACTGAGCACGACAAGAACCACGCACTTGTTGCTCAGTTCGTCAGTACGGGCGATCCAGCACTTGAACGGCCAGCCGCGACGGCACTTCGGCCGATGCTCGAGGCGTATTTACGCGTAGCCTATCCTGAAGATTTCCCCCCGAACACACTCATCGGGCCCTTCTTAAATAACAAATGTGTGCACCGCCTTGGAACAGCGACAGAAATTCTTGATCAGGCAAATATAACCGAACTACGAGCGCTAAAGGACTACGGAAATCAATTTCATCATGACACCAATGCTGCGTGGCAGACCCAACTCATAAATAGCCAAGAGTTGACGGGGTTCTGTCAGCGGGTGCTCCGATTTACACGTAGATGAATTTGGAGCCTCCCCCTCACTCCACCCCAAAAGTCAGCCCCGCATGCTTCACCAACCGCGCCAGCAGCGGCTGCGCGATGATCGCGCCCGGGGTCAGCACGCCGCCCGGTGTGTCTGTCTCCAGCAGCGTTAGCGCGCTTTCGGCGATCATTTTGCTGGTGGAGCCGTAGCCCGGGTCTTTGTCACCCTGCACGCTGGCGCGGACTTGGGTGCCGTCGGGATATTCGCCGATGAAGAGGACGTCGTAAAGGCCGTTCTCGCGCTCTTCCTTGCTTGGGCCGTCGCCCGGCGCGATCTTTGAATCGCCGAACGGGTTGGCCTTGGCAATGGCCTCTGCCATCGCGCGGCCCGCATCGCCCAGCGTCGTCATGATCATCTCATCATAAACGAAATCGCGGCCATAGGCGTGGCCGAGCAGGAAGTTGGTGCGGTGCACGTTCTTCGTGTTGATCGGCGCCATGACGAAGGGCGCGGTCCAGGTGCCGGTCGCACTATCATATTCGGGCATGAGGCCTGCGGGTTGCGGCGGGCCTTCAAAACCCGGGGTCAGGGCAAAGCTGCTTTTGAGGAGGCCGATGATCTTCGGGTTCTTGGCCGCGGCCTTCATCGTTTCCGTCAGGCTCGCGATGGTGCCGCCAGAGGCGCCGCCCTGCATCTTGCGGACGCGTCCCTTCACGCGCGGGGCGGGCTTGCCGTGGGTCTTGACCGCTTCTTGCTGGAGGAACCAGACGCCAAGATCAAAGGGGATGGAGTCAAACCCGCAGGAGAACACGATGCGCGCGCCGCTCGCCTTTGCGGCGTCATCATGCGCGTCGATCATCTGGCGCATCCACGCCGGTTCGCCGCACAGATCGACATAGTCGGTGCCGGTCTTCGCACAGGCGGCGACCAATTGCGGGCCGTAAAGCTGATAGGGGCCGACCGTCGTGATGATCACGCGGGTGCGGGCGCACATGAGTTCAAGGCTGGCGGGGTCATCGGAATTGGCGACGACCAACGGCGTTTCGGCGGGCAGGCCCATCTCATCGCGGACTTCGGTGAGCTTCGTCAGGCTGCGGCCGCCCATTGCCCAGCGCGTGATGCCGCGCGCGGCCAGATATTCCGCAACAAGCCGGCCGGTAAAGCCGCTTGCGCCATAGACGATGATGTCAAACTCTGCGTCTTTGCGCGCCATGTCTCTCTCCCACCTGTTCTTGTTGTATCGGTTGTTACTTCACCCCGGCTTCTACTTCACCATCGCGTAGAAGCTCAGCCGTCCTGTGCTGTTGCCCGCAATGGGCTTTGAAAAGGTCCAGCGCACGTGCGTTACATCCTGCGGGATGGCCGCGCGCGGCTTCTTGTCTGCGCCCATGACCTTGAGCGTCGCGAGCGCGCCGAAGGTCTTGCCGCCATCCACCGAGACGACGCCCCATTCGCTGTTCTCGCCAAGCGCTGTAAAATCAATCGCGGTGGGCACGGGGTTGTTGATAACAAAGCCGGTGACGGGGCTTGCGGTCGTGTTCTTATAGTTGATCCAGACGACGAGCGGCGTGCCGGGGATGACTGTGGTCGGGTCGACCAGCGTCTTCTTCTTGGCGCCGTTCGCGTCGGTGATGTCTTTCACCGCCTGAATGTTGCTGGTGATGGTGATGGCCTGCGGCTTGCCTTGGGCAAAAGCGACAGTCGAGAGCGAGAGGAGTCCGAGTCCGATGAGAAGTTTCTTCATAACGCGTCCTCTTGCAGTTCGGTTGCTAATGGTCGCTTAAAGTCGCGGCAGTGTCACGCCTTTTTGGCCCATATATTTGCCCGCGCGGTCGGCATAGCTCGTCTCGCAGGGTTCATTGCCCTTTAGGAAGAGGAACTGGCACGCGCCTTCATTGGCGTAAATCTTGGCGGGCAGGGGGGTGGTGTTGGAAAATTCCAGCGTGACATGGCCTTCCCAGCCGGGCTCCAGCGGCGTCACGTTCACGATGATGCCGCAGCGCGCATAGGTCGATTTGCCAAGGCAGATGACGAGCACGTCGCGCGGCACGCGGAAATATTCGACCGTGCGGGCGAGCGCAAAGCTGTTCGGCGGGATGATGCAGCAGTCCGTCTCCATGTCGACGAAGCTCTTGGGGTCAAACTGCTTGGGGTCGACCACCGTCGAATGGACGTTGGTGAAAATCTTGAACTCCGGCGCGACGCGCGCGTCATACCCGTACGACGACAGGCCATAGCTGATGCACCCGTCGCGGCGCTGCGCCTCAACAAACGGCTCAATCATGCCGTGTTCCTGCGCCTGCTCGCGGATCCATTTATCTGAAAGAATGGACATTTTCTCTCCTAAACTAACCCGAGATCGGCCGGGCCGAACGCATGGGGCAGCAAGTCCGATAGCTTGTGATGTTCGACAGCGCTACCGTCTGCCGACGCGCAATGCACGATGATATCTGTGCCGGAAAGGCCGCCCGCCTCGTTGATCACCTGACGACAGCGACCACAGGGACGCACCGGCTCCACACCCGTGATGCGGCCATCGATCAGCTTCCCGCCGATGACGGCTATCTCTCTGATTTGCCGGAGCTTTCCCTGCGCATTCGCGGTCGCAATCGCCACCGTCTCGGCACACAAAGTCAGCCCATAACTCGCATTCTCGAAGTTGCAGCCGGAGATGATCTCGCCATCCTCCAGCAGCAGCGCTGCCCCCACGCCAAAGCCCGAATAGGGGGCATGGGCATTGAGCGCCGCATCTCTGGCAGCGGCAACGAGTTCAGTCACTTGGTCCATCATTGGTGTATCACATTCCAATCCACAGACCCCTCGATGCCCGCGACACGCCGGAATGTCGAGGCCTGCCACATCACCCAGGCCCGCGCGCCATAGCTCGGCGGGAACAGGAAGCCGCGCAACCATAAGGGCCGGTCTATGGCGTCGCTGATCATGTAATAATCATCAAACTCCCGCGTGAGCTGGAGGATGGTCGGCTTGCCGGTGTGCGCTTCCACCATCTCGATGAAGGTCTTGAGTTCGCGCAACACCACATCGCGCGCCGGCCGGTCCTTGCAATTGCCTGTAAAATCGAGCGCAAGAGCGGCGGGCAGGGCATCCTTGTCGCGCGGGACGATGGAGATGAAGTTGGTCGCCTGATCCGCCGCGAGACGACACAGCGAGAATTGGTGATAGGCCCCGTGACGCATGCCTGCCGCCGCTGTGGCGGCCCAGTTTTCGGCAAAGCGCGGATCGCTGATATCCGCACCCTCGGTGGCCTTCACATAAGCGAAATCAGCCCCTGCGGCCTCAACCGTCGGCCAGGCAATCACCCCATTCGCAGCGGATATGTCGACGCCCTGCACTGGATAGTCCGAGCTGTTCGGGCGCCAATATAAGGCCCACCAGCCAAGGGCGATGCTCAGAATGACCAGCCCGGCGACCCAAGCCTTCCACGGAATAGATTGCCCCCGCAAACGCCTCACCCCTTGATATGCAACACGCAGATCAAGGTGAACAGGCGTCGGGAGGTATCAAAATCGATGTCGATCTTGCCCTCAAGACGCTCTTTCAGCAGGTCTGCGCCCTGATTGTGGATGGCGCGGCGGGCCATGTCCACCGTTTCAATCTGCTGCGCGGTCGAGGTCTTGATGGACTGATAGTAACTATCGCAAATTGCAAAATATTCTCGGATGAGCCGACGAAACCGCCCCAGGGCAAGGATGACCGACTCAAGCGGCGCGGCATCTTCGCGCAGCACATCCAGCACCAAACGGCCTTCTTCAACGCGAAGGGAAAGCCGGTACGGCCCGGCATAGCCATCGGCATGGACGCGTTGCGGTGCGAAGTGATTACCTTCGAGAATATCGAAAATGGCGATCCGCCGTTCCTGCTCAATATCCGCAGAACGCCAGATGATGGTGTGCTCGTCGAGTTTGATGTCGATGATACGGGGATCTGCCATGGTGGGCGCATATCGGAAGGACATCAGATTGGAAAGATGGGCCCTTTCAGACTTATCCCCATTATCCACTTTAGGCGGCGTTCCGGATGGCGTATCTTTGCGCCATGGAGGTCGCATGGCCGAACCCGTTAGACTGATTCACGACAATAGCGACATGCAGCTTGAGCTTCCCAGGAATGTGGAGGCGGAAGCCGCGCTTCTTGGCGCGATCATGATCGATAACCGCATTGCCGAAGACGTGCAGTTGAAGCTGCGGGCGGAGCATTTCTTTGAGCCAGTCCATGGCCGCATTTACGATGCGATCATGAAACTCATCGACCGGTCGATGGTGGCGAACCCCGTCACCTTGAAGCCGATGTTTGATGCCGATGAGGCGATGAAGGCGCTGGGCGGGCCTGCCTATCTTGCCCAACTCACAGGCTCGGGCGCGGCGCTTATCGGTGCCCGCGATTTCGCCAGCCAGATTTATGATCTCGCCTTGCTGCGTGAACTCGTCAGCGTTGGCCGCGACATGGCGACCCGCGCGCTCGACACGAGTGAGGCCGTGCTGCCGACCTCGCAGATCGAAGAGGCCGAAATGGCGCTCTACCGCGTGGCCGAGCAGGGTGGTGAGACGGGCAGCGTTAAAAGCTTCGTGCAGGCGACGACGGAAGCTGTCCGCCTCGCCGAAAAGGCAATGAACGCGGGCGGCGGTCTGTCCGGCGTCACCACGGGGCTGGAGGGCCTCAATGGCAAGACCGGTGGCCTTCATCATTCTGACCTTCTCATCCTTGCCGGACGTCCGGGCATGGGCA
>JBBATT010000072.1:0-9270 GCA_040398605.1 Chakrabartia sp. | reverse complement strand
CATCACTGTGACAACCTATCAAGGGTACACGCTGACAGTTGGCGGCGCGATCACGTCTGCGGGCGCACTGCAGCTTCTGGCGGGCGGCACATTTACCAGCACGTCTGCCGGTGTGATCAGCACTGGTGCGTCCGGCTCGGTTGCCATCCGCTCGGGCTATCAGTTCGCGACGGCCAACACGTACAGCGTCAACATTGCGGGCAGTATCTCGGCCGGTTCGGGCGGCGTTCAGTTCTATTCTAATGACAAGGTGACGCAGACAACCGGCGTCATCACGAGCACGGGCAACCTTGTCGGCATCAACGCCAATGGTGGGACGCCCGTTTATGCAGCGCCATCGTCACAGGGCTCCGTCACGCTCAACGGTAACAACTCCGTCGCCGGCATCGGGCCCTTCTATGTGAAGGGCGAAAACGGCGATAGCGACTTCATCTTCAACAACACCGGCGGCGGTCTGCGTGTGGCGGGCGATATCGGCACGTCGAACGGCAGCATCACAATCCGGACCGCGGGCGGTCTGCTCGATCTTCAGTCGTTCAACATTAAGGCGGGTGAATATCTAGCCAATGGCGGGGGCAACATCACCCTGACCGGCCGTGGTATCAACCAGAGCTTGGGGACGATCAACGCCAACGGATCGATCAGCGGCGCGGTTGCAGGCGATGGCGGCGCAGGTGGTGTTATTGTCCTTACCGGCCATGATGGGACTGAGTCTGGCAGTATCACGCTGAACGGGACGTTGCGGACGCTGAACAATACGTCGGCTGCCATCACCATTCGCGGAACCAGCAATCTCGTTCTGCCGAGTATTATCGCCACAAACGGAACTCTGATTATCGGCGACGATACCGCCTCAATCGGTCAGATTTCGGGCAACATATCCCAAGCAAATTCAACGACCATTCTTGCCAAGACACTGACCTTGGGTACGGCGTCCAATGGCATTGGCGGCTCTGTTGTTCTCACCAACAGCGGCAACAAATTTGACAGTCTCGGGATCATCAAGGTCGGCGACGTTGCCAACACCCAATATGATCTCGATATTGCAGATTCGACGGCCGGGCTGACGCTGGGAGCTGCGATCACCAGCGCCGGCGGTATGCGCATTCCCACCTTGAAGACGGTGAGTGACCCGTCCGGTGCACTCGCTATTGGCACCAATTCGCTGACGGCCAGCGGTGATGTGTACCTTGGTGGGAACACGGTGACGCAATCCACGACGAGCACGATCAATGCCGGCAGCGGCGCGATCACTGTCAATGGCGGCGGCGGAACCGACAGCTACAGCATTACGCTGAGCGGCACTTTGACCACGACGAACGCGACATCGAGTGCCATTCAGATTCTCGCAGCGGCGAACACGACGCTCAATGTCTTGGTGGCCCGCAGTGGTGGTGTTGTTCTTGGGACTGCGGCAAACCCGCTTTCTGGAACGGTTAGCCAAACGGCCTCGACGGGCGTCATCGAAGCGGCAACGCTTTTCGGCAATGTCGGCGTTCTCACCGCTAACAACGTTAAGATCGATAACCTCGGAGCGCTGACCAGCACGGGCGCGCTTTCGCTGAAGGATGTTGGTGGAACCGGCACGGCTGGCCTTGCCGTTGTTGGGACTGTGCGGGCGGGTGCCGCGTCTTCTATTGAAACAACAGACGGTGCCCTCAGCATCGGGGCGCAAACCATAAATGTGGCCGGGTTCAACCTGACGTTGAAGGGCGTCGGGATCAGCCAGACGACGGGCTCGGCGATTTACTCGACGACATCAACGATCAATGCGGCAACAGGCTCTATTGATCTCGTCAGTGTCCTGAATGACTTTACGGGCCAAGTCACACTGACATCGACCGGTTCATTCGCGAATATTGCGGATGCCAATACGCTCAGCCTGAATTCGCTGACCGGCCAGTTGGCTTTGACGACCTCGATTTCCGCCGTTGCCGGGACGCAGCTTGTGCTGACGCCTGAAAATCTTACGACGACGTCGGGTAACATCTATCTTCAGTCCAAGAATGGTAACCTCTCTACACCGGGTAACCTGACGACGACGACCGGTAACATCACGCTCATTTCCAATTTCGGCTCGCAGTCGACGGGCAATACCCAAGTCAACAATACCATCCAGACCACGTCCGGAAATGTGACGATATCGGCCGAGCGCGAAGTGAACTTGGCGAAGAGCATTCTTTCCACCTCCGGGAATATCTCCGTCAGCGGTGACACCGTCACGCATTCTACGGGCTCTTCGACAGACATTCTGTATCTGCGCACGGCATCTACCGGGAACATAAGTGTAAATGCAGCCCAAACCGGTGGTCTGACCATGGGGCCGTTTTATTATTATCAGGCGGATACAGGTGTCATTTCCATCGTGGCGGGCGGGACAATCCGTCTGTCCAATATCTCCAGCAACGGCCGATTGAATGTCACGGGCGTTGGCTTGATCCAGCAATATGATGGCGCCCGCATTGCAGCGACGGAACTGAGTGTCACTGCACGTGACAATACTTCTGCTGGTACGGGTATCATCACGCTTGCAAACCTCGCAAATAATGCGGGCTCAATTAGCCTTATCACGCGCAATGCGGCGGATACCGCCGCCGGCACGGGCGCGATCAGCTATTATGACGCTGATACTGTTGCCATTTCACGCATCCAGTCTGCTGGCTCTGTCACGCTGACAGCAGGTGGCGTTGTTTCCACTGCGGCATCCGGGTCTCTTGGTACGGGCCAAGTTGAAGCCAATCTGTTGACCGTCAAGACGCTCAATAACTCCGGCGCCGGTGTGCTTTTGACGGCCGCCGACAACAACATCGCAACGCTCAACGTCTCGGTCCGAAATGCAGCGGATACAGCGCGAGCTGGGTCGTCGGTTGGAGAGAACACGACAACGGGCGCAGGCGGTACGGTCCGCTATACTGATACGAACGGCTTTGCCGTTGCAGGCATTTCAACAGGCGCGTCTGTGGTGCTCTCGTCGGGCGGGACCGTAACCCAGACCGGGGCCATCATGTCGGACAAGCTCGGCCTTCAGGGTTCGGGTAGTTTCGTTCTGAACCAAACTGATGTGTCGTCCAACCCAGTTAACACGGTGTCGGTCTTTGCCTCAGAGGCGACCGGATCGGTTACCTTCTCATCGTTGACTGCGCTGACCATTGGGACAGTGAACCCCGTGGGTATCATGTCGGGCGGTGCTGCAGTCACGATCCGCGCGCCTTCCATTGATTCAAGCAGCACGACGATCGACACGAGAAGTTCGGTCGCCGGTGTATCCGGCGGTGCCGTCTCGCTCACGTCCACAGGCACCGGCGCGAACGGCAACTTGGCCGTTGGTGTCATTAATACGTCCGGGAAGGACGCCGACACTGGCGATTCAAACGGCGGAACGGCTGGCGCCATTACCCTGACATCTAGCGGTGCGTCGCTGTCGGTTGCAGGCACTCTGACCGCACGTGGTGGCTTGAAATCCGGCACCGGCAACAATGGCGCTGACGGTGCTGTAAAGCTGCTCGTGACATCCGGCGCCGTTTCGCAGGCGGATGGCTCCAACGAAATCAGCTCAGGCCAGTTGATCATTGATGCGCTCAACGCCTCTGCGTTGCTGGATACCGGCAACACCGCAGACAAGGTGGTGGCCCGCATTTCCGGTGTCGGCCAATCGCTCACCTATAGCAGCAGCAACGTCTTTGCCGTTGGCGGCGGCACGGCATCTGGCCTCACCTGGAATGGGATCACGACCCAAGGCGGCGATGTCATTCTTGGGTCTGCGGGCGCTGCCATTACCGTGTCAGAAGCAATCACCACGCGTGGCGGTAACTTTAGGTCTGGTGTGTCATCGTCGAAAATTGCGAGCCTCAACTCAACAGGCTTAGTGATCTCGACGGCCGGGGACATCACTGTTGGCAGCAGCATTGCTTATGCGAATGGTGGCACGATTTCGGTCGTTGCAACGGGCGACATCACGACCGGCGCGGTGATTTCCAGTGGGGATAGCGCTGCAGCTTCGGCTTCCGCTGGTGTGATCACACTGACGTCTTCGGCTGGAAGCATCGGCGCTGGAGCGCTGACGGCCAATGGCCGCGATGCAGCGGGTGGTGCGATCACGTTGACCGCGGGCACGATCAACCTGCTCGGAAATATTTCGACAACCGCCAACACAACGAATGCGGCGACCAGCGGCGGCACGATGACGTTTGACGGGGCTGTGGTCCTCGGTGGTGACCGGACACTGACAACGGGTGCGGCAAGCGGCGGCAACATTGTCTTCTTGGGCACCGTGGATGCCTCAGTTTCTGCCTACAACCTCGCAATGACCGCTGGGACAGGCAATATCAGTTTTGCTGGCTCTGTTGGCGCTACGTCTGTTCTAGGCGCCGTAAACATTGCCTCTGCCAACACGGTCACGGTCTCATCGTCTTTTGCTGCTGGGAGCTTCACGCAACAATCCGGGGCCAATCTGACCACCATTGCCGGTGCGATGACACTGGGCAATGGCTTCAGCTTCACCGGTAAGAATTTGACGCTCTCTGCGTCTCTGACCGCGGGAAGCTCCGTGACAGTGGCGAACACGGGCATTTTCACCACGACCGCTGGTGCGGATATCAGCGCCAATGGCGCCTTCAGCCAGAACGGATCTGGCGAAAATAAGCTTGCCGGCAACATTTCAACCAGCAACGCGAATATCTCGTTGTCGCAGAAAGTTACGCTGACCGGGGGCGTGTCCTTCGCGTCATCTGGAGGCTCCATCACCTTCCTGTCGACGGTTGACGGCGATGGCGTTCAAGCGCGCGCGATCACCCTCAGTTCTGACAGCGGCAACGTCACCTTCTCCGATAAGGTCGGTAATACAGTAAGCCTGGGCAGCATTACCGTTAATAGTGCAGGCACAACAAAGTTCGCGACCACGGCGAAGGCCTCCTCAATAACGACGGATGCCGATGGTTCCACGCAGCTTTTCGCCAATGTTCAGACAACGGGTGACCAACTTTACAACGATGTTCTGACGCTCGGCGCAGATCTGACCCTGACGGCTGCAACAGTGAAGGCCTATGGGTCTGTTAGTGGCAGCAGCAAGTCGCTGAACATCGTCGGCAATGCCGTGCTGGGTAACCCAAATGGTACGAATGACGAGGTCACTGGTCTGACGTCGCTTGACGTCACAGGCACGACCCTCATCGAAACTGCAACGCTCACGTCAACAGGTGTGCAGCGTTTCCGCGGCAATGTGACCCTTGGTACAGCGACAACACTGACCACGACGAATAGCGCGATTACGTTTGGCGCAGCGCTGGCTTCGGACGTCGGTGAAACAAATGACCTGACGATCGCAGCGGGTAGCGGCGCTGTTACCTTCACAGGGGCAGTGGGCGCTGTTGACCGTCTTGGCGTTGTTAACGTTGGCAGTTCCGGCATTACGTTGTTCGGCAGTTCAGCTCGGGCAATCTCGCTGACGACTAATGTCGGCGGGACAACGAAGTTGACCGGTGACGTCGATACGACCGGTGATCAAATGTTCAACGATGTCGTCGTTCTCCTCGGCGACGTCTCGCTTTCGGGCCGTGATATCACGCTGAACATGACGACTGATAGCGACGCTGCGCAAACCGCGCGGGCGTTGACGGTTTCAGGGTCCGGCACCACGACATTTGGTGGCACAGTTGGCGCAGCGGCAATCTTGTCGTCGCTGACCGTCAACGGCGGCGGGACGACATCCCTCAATGGTGCCTCAATCAAGACGTCCGGCGCTCAGACCTATGACGATGCTCTTTTCCTTGGGCACGATATTGTTCTCACCGGTACGGATATCACGCTGAATGATACGGTTGACAGCGATGCTGCTTCGACGCCGCGTTCTCTGACCGTTACGGGGACAGGCGCGAAGACGTTTAACGCGGCGCTTGGGTCCTCAGTGGTCTTGGGTGCATTGACCGTTAACGGTGGCGGCACGACGGTTCTGCATGGCGGGGTCGTCAACACAGACGGTGCGCAGGCCTTTACGGATGCAGCCACGTTGACTGCGGACACGCTGCTGACCTCTTTGGGCGGCAATATCAGTTTTGCATCGACGCTAGGGTCTGACACGACGCCCCGCAGTCTTGAGATTACTGCTGGTGCTGGCGATGTTAGCTTCACGGGCGCGGTTGGAACGCAGTCGGCAAAACTTGGCGCGATCCTTGTCAATACAGCGGAAGATGTAACTTTTACGGCGGCCCTTTACGCCGGTAGCTTCGAGCAAAAGGCCGGATCTGGCCTGACTAAGCTTGACGGCGCGGCGGCCCTTGAGGATTATTTCAAGTTCACGGGTAGCGCACTGACGCTCAATGCCGGCCTCACGACGACGGGCGAAGTGATCATCGCCAATGCCGCCGCCTTCACGACAGCCGCAGCCGGTGACATTGACAGCTCCAAGTTTACGCAAAGCGGCGCGGGGACAAATAAACTGAGCGGCGACATCGCGACGACGGGCGATATCACGTTCGCGTCGGCTGTTGAGTTGACAGGTGCCGTTGCTGCAACAGCGACAGGGGCGAGCAGCACAATCAGCTTCGCTGACACGATCAACAGCAGCACGTCCACCGCCCGGAATCTCACGCTTTCAGCGGGCAAGGACATCCTGCTTTCAGGCGCGCTGGGTGGCACCAACAAGCTTGGGGTTCTCACGCTCAATGGCACAGGTATCACGCGGCTTCGCGGCGCAGTCACTGCAACCTCCGTTGCCAGCGACGCTGCCGGGACAATTGAACTGTTCGGTGCAGTCACCACGACCGGCGGCACACAAAGCTATGCCGACAGTGCACTTCAGCTGAAGTCGGACATCACATTGACGGGCACCACCGTGACCGTTGGTACCGTTGTAGGTGAAAACCATGCGCTCACCATCACAGGTAATGCGCAGTTGGGCGCGGCGGGCAACAGCGACACAATCAGCGGACTGACCACCCTTGAAGTGTCTGGCACAACCGCGCTCGACGTGGCGTCTGTGACGTCAGCCGGCGCACAAACCTATACAGGTGCGGTCACCCTGGGTCAGGTAGCTGTGTTGTCGGGTGCCGGGATCAAGTTTGTCAGCGCCTTGGATGGCGCCAAGGCCCTGACGATCACGGATACAGCGACGACGACCTTCGGCGGCGTGGTGGGCGGCGCAAACGCCCTGACCAGCCTGCTGGTCAACGGCGGTGGCTCGACGCGCATTAACGGCGGCGCTGTCACAACAGTTGGTGCGCAAACCTACTCAAACGCAGTTGAACTCGGCGCAGCGACGACGCTGACCGGCAGCGTCGTGTCCTTCCTGAACTCCGTTCTGGGCGGTTCGGGCGCGAACACGTTCGCCTTGGATATCGTTGGTGACGCGGTGCTCGGCCATGCAACCGGCTATGGTTCTGAGAACATGTCGCTTGGCGCGCTTTCCGTGGATAGAAACACAACGCTGAACGTCCAGACGATCACGACGTCCGGTGCACAGTTGTTTGACGGTAATGTTGGTTTTACCGCTGGGTCTACTTTGACGGCAACGAATTCTGACTTCACAGTCACTGGCACTTGGAGCGGATCACGAGACGTTACCGTGAATGCTGGCTCCGGAAATATTCTGGTTCAGGGCGCTATTGGCGGCTCTGGCGGCGCGGCTATTGTCGGCAACCTTGTCTTTAATGCCACGGGCACAAAGACCTTTGGATCGACCATTCAAGCCGTGTCGCTGACAACACAGGGCACAGGGATCGTTAATCTCGGCGGCAACGTGACGACCTCGGCCGGGCAGACGTACAACAGTGATGTTGTCCTCACATCGGATGTTACGCTCCGCGGTGTGGATATTGACATCCAGGGCGATGTGGATAGCGACGCGACGACGGCGCGGTCTTTGACAGTAGTCGCCTCTGGTGACTTCTCTCTCTCCGGCGCTTTTGGGGCGAGCCGTCATCTCCTGAACCTTGCCATTAATGCGACAAACGGCATCTCGCTAAGCGGCGCGATCACGACTGATGGCACGCAGACCTATGTCGGAAATGTAACGCTCACTGGTAATACGACGCTCACCGGTACGGATATCACGCTGAATGATGCGGTTGACGGCGCAAGCGGCGCAACTGCCTATAACCTACCCGTTACGGGTTCTGGCGACATGACATTTGGCGCCGCGATCGGCAACTCGCGCGTACTCGGTGTGTTGAAGGTTGATGGTGGCGGCAAGGTGCTGCTCAATGGCGGGATCGTAAAGACCGCCGGTGCACAGACATATTCCGATGCAGTTGAACTCGGTGTGGCCACGACGCTCACCGGATCTTCAATCAATCTATACAACACCCTCTCGGGAGCGTTTGCGCTGCAGATTGCCGGTGATGCTAAGTTTGGTGAAGCTGCCGGATCGCGCAACGATGCGCTCTCTCTTGCGTCGCTTTCGGTGACAGGTGACGCTGCATTCCATGTTCAGTCCATCACGACGACGGGCGCGCAGAGGTATGACAGCAACGTTGACTTCAAGGCAAATGCAGCCCTTTCGGCGGTCGGGTTTTCGGTCGCTGGGACTTGGAACGGGGCGAATGACGTCACTGTCGATGCGGGCGCTGGAAACGTCCTAATCGAAGGTGCAATTGGCACATCATCGAGCGCGGTCGGCAATGTCAGCTTTGATGCTGACGGCACGAAGACCTTTGAGTCGGCCATTGATGCGGTGTCGTTGACAACACAGGGCGCAGGGATTGTTAATCTCGGCGGCGACGTGACGACCTCAGCCGCGCAAGCCTACAATAGCGATATTGTCTTGACATCGAATGTGACGCTTAGCGGTACCAATATCGCAATTCAGGGTGATGTGGACAGCGACGCGACGACCGCTAGGTCTTTGACCATTGACGCAACGGACTTCTCCCTCGCGGGCGCTTTTGGGGCCAGCCAACATCTCTTGGACCTTGCCATTGAGGCGACAAACGGCATCTCGCTGGGCGGCGCTATCACAACCGATGGCACGCAAACATATGACGGCAATGTAACGCTCACCAGCAACACGACCCTGACCGGGACGGCGATCACCCTAAATGACACGATTGACAGCGCAAACGGCGCAACGGCCTATGACCTGACAGTTACGGGTTCTGGCGACACGACATTCGGGGCCGCGATCGGGAACACGGGACTACTCGGTGTTCTCACCGTTGATGGGGGCGGCAAGACGTTCCTCAATAGCGGGATCGTGAAGACAACTGGTGCACAAACATATTCCGATGCAGTTGAACTCGGTGCCGCGACCACGCTCACCGGCAGCGTCGTGTCCTTCCT
>JBBATT010000071.1:0-9315 GCA_040398605.1 Chakrabartia sp. | reverse complement strand
CATGTGCCGCCAAATGTATCTTTCGAGTCGAGAATCGCAAAGGTCTTGCCGGGGCTCTGCTCTTGCAGATGCACAGCCGATCCGATGCCCGAAATTCCGGCACCTGCAATCAAAACATCGAAATGCGTAGCGTCTTGGGCGCCTGCCGATCCTTGCGGCCGTTCGATTGTATCGAGCATCCTCTACCCTCTCTCACTGATTATGCTGTATTCTCAGTCCGGATGATGACGGGCACCTTGACTGAAATCAACCTTGTCACATGCATCAGTATCAACGGGTGAAAAGCAGCGTGTTCAGGCCATGTTGCGCTGCAAAAACTTCTACTTGAATTCGCAGCCCCGTTGCGGGAGAGCGGCGGCAAGTTAGAAGTTTGAGTCGTTTGGAAAGGACTGCCGAAATGACCATCGATCCCGTCGTTATCGCCGCTTACGCCCGCACCCCAATGGGGGGCATGCAGGGTGCCTTGTCGTCCATTCCGGCAACCAAGCTGGGGTCCATCGCCATCAAGGCGGCAGTTGAGCGCGCAGGTGTCTCCGTAGACGCGATTGATCAGGTGATCATGGGCTGCGTGCTGCCCGGCGCATTGGGTCAGGCCCCGGCCCGCCAAGCCTCCATCGGCGCGGGCCTTCCGCTCGCAACAGGGGCCACGACCATCAACAAGGTCTGCGGCTCGGGCATGAAGGCAACCATGATGGCGGCCGAAGCGATCATTGCAGGCACGTCTGATATCGTGGTCGCCGGCGGCATGGAGAGCATGACGAATGCGCCCTATATGCTCACCAAGCACCGGTCCGGCGCCCGTCTGGGCCATGATAGCCTGAAGGATTCGATGTTCCTCGACGGTCTGGAAGACGCTTATGAACCCGGCCGCGCCATGGGCAGCTTTGCTGAGGAAACCTGCACCGAATATCAGTTCACTCGCGAACAGCAGGATGACTATGCGCTGCGCTCGCTTTCCCGTGCCAAAGAAGCCATTGCCTCAGGTGCCTTCACGCGGGAGATCGTCGCTGTCGAAGTCGCCGGTCGCAGCGGCGTAACGGTTGTTGAGGTCGATGAGCAGCCCGGCAACGCCAAGCCGGAGAAAATCCCGACGCTGAAGCCCGCTTTTGCCAAGGACGGCACCATAACCGCCGCCAACGCCTCCTCCATCTCGGATGGGGCCGCTGCCCTTGTTGTCACCAAGGAAAGTGTCGCCAAGACGCAAGGCCTGCCGATTGCGGCGCGCATCATCGCTTGGGCAACCAACAGCCAGGAACCTGCCAAATTCACATCCGCGCCGGTGCCTGCCATCCGCAAGGTTCTGGAAAAGGCCGGCTGGTCGGTGGACGATGTGGATCTGTTCGAAATCAACGAAGCCTTTGCCATGGTCCCGATGATCGCGATGAAGGAACTGGGCATTCCGGCAGAAAAGCTCAACGTCAACGGCGGCGCGACCGCGCTTGGCCACCCCATCGGCGCGTCGGGCGCCCGTATCATTGCAACGCTGATCGCAGCCCTCCAGAACCGTGGCCTGAAAAAGGGGGTCGCCTCCCTCTGCATTGGCGGCGGTGAGGGCACGGCTATCGCTGTCGAACTGGTCTGATACGCACTCGACATTGGCGGGCGCAATTGGCAAGGCCCGCCGATGGATTTGAAAGACTATTTCTTCTGCGGCATCGGCGGGTCGGGCATGATGCCACTCGCTTTGATTGTCGCAGGGCAAGGCCACCGCGTTGCGGGGTCCGACCGCGCGCTCGACCAAGGCCGCACGGCGCCTAAATTTGATTGGTTGCACAGCAAGGGCATCAGCCTCTTCCCGCAGGACGGCAGCGGCATCACGCGGGCCGAACAAATCATCGTGGCGTCCGCCGCCGTTGAAGAGACAGTGCCCGACATCATCGCGGCGAACACCGTGGGTGCGCAGCGGATGCGTCGGGCGGATCTTCTGGCAGACCTCTTTAATGGTGCTAAACAGGGCATTGCGGTGGGCGGCACCAGCGGAAAATCAACCGTTACGGGCATGATCGGCTGGATATTCCACGCGCTGGGCCGTGACCCAACCGTGATGAACGGCGCCGTCATGAAGAACTTCGCCACACCCGACGCGCCCTTTGCCAGCGCCCTTGTGGGAGCGGGAGACGCCTTCATCAGCGAGGTCGATGAAAGCGATGGCTCCATCGCGCTCTACACGCCCGACATCGCCGTTTTGAACAACATCGCGCTCGACCATAAATCGATGGATGAGTTGCGCGCGCTCTTTGGTGACTTCATCGGCAAGGCGCGCAAGGCTGTTCTCAATCTGGACAATGAAGAGGTCGCTAGGCTTCCGCGAGGAAATGCCGTCACCTACTCGCTCGGCGGAACCGCAGCGGATTTGTTGGCCAGCGACGTGACAGAACGCCCGGACGGCATCGACTTTCTTGTGAATGGCGTGCCTGTCTCGCTCAAAGTGCCTGGGCGGCACAATGCGTCCAATGCTCTGGCCGCTCTGGCAGCCGCGACGGCTGCGGGAATTTCATTGGAAGACGCCGCCCGTGCCCTGGGTGACTTTACGGGGCTTAAGCGCCGCATGGACATTGTTGGCACGACCAAAGGCGTGACGGTAATCGACGATTTCGGCCACAACCCGGACAAGATTTCCGCGACGCTCAATACGCTGCACGCTTTTTCCGGCCGTTTGCTTATCTTCTTCCAGCCGCATGGCTATGGCCCACTCAAACAGATGGGCCGTGAACTGACGGCGAATTTTGCCAATCTGATGTCTGAGGACGATGTCCTCATCCTGTGTGACCCTGTCTATTTCGGCGGAACGGTCGACCGCTCGGTCGGGAGTGAGACGATCGTCGACGGCGTGTCGGCCATGGGCAAGCGCGCGGAGCATTTCGCGAGCCGGGATGCCTGTGGCGATCGGCTGTCTGTGCTGGCCAAGCCCGGCGATCGCATCGTTGTGATGGGCGCGCGGGATGATACCTTATCGGCTTTTGCGCAGTCGATTGTCGACAGGTTGGACCGCTAGACCATGTCCGCACGCGTCCAACTCGTCGTCAATCCCGAAGCGGGGGGCTATAGTGCCACGCGCGTACTGGACCTGCGCGAAGCCTTCCGACGACAGGGCGCCCGTGTGACGCTGGCGCATATCGGGCCGGGGCGTCAGTTGCGGATTGAAGATGATGCCAATCTACTGGTGGTGGCCGGGGGGGATGGAACGTTGCGCCACGCCGCAATGGCCCTGCTCGCCAGCGGACGGGAACTGCCGGTCGCCTGCTTCCCGATGGGGACCGTCAATCTGCTGCACCTCGAAATCGGCGGCCCGACCGATCCCGATGATTTCGCTCATACGGCCCTCAACCAAGTCAAAGCGCAGGTCCATGTGCCGGCGACCATCAATGGCGAAATGTTCTTTGGCTGTGCCAGCGTCGGCCCCGATGCGCATGCGGTGGCGGGGGTTTCGCTCAAGCTTAAGAGCCGCATCGGGAAATACGCCTATGTCATTGCCATGCTCCGCCTGCTTGGTCGCTGGCAACGGCCGCAGCTGACCATCAAGGCCGACGGCAAGTCCTATGCATGCGAGGCCGTCTATATTGCCAAGGGCATCTATTATGCCGGGCCATATACCTTCGCGCCGGAAGCCCGGCGGACGGGCGCCAAGCTCCATGTCCTCGCGCTTAAGAGTGCGGCCCGAAAGGACTTTTGGCGATTCATTCGCGGCGTCATGGCTGGCCGACCCCTTGAAGATCGCGCCAACCTCATCCCGCTGACCTGCACCGAGTTGGAGATCACCAGCGAAGACGCCTGGCCCGTTCAGGCCGATGGGGACCATATCGGCAGCTTACCAGTCAAGATCGCGATTTCGGACAAGCGGCTGCGGTTGCACTGACGGGGATTTCCCTCCCCCAACCCCTCCCGCCCGCGAGAGGGGAGCGGATAAAGTTTCCCCGCCCGCTCGCGGGAGGGGCGTGAGACTTGGCGAAGCGAAGTGAAGCCTAGTCGCAGCGGGGAGGGCATCCGCCCTTGACGCGGGCGCGGCAATGACGTCCATTGTAGACAAATAGAAATTTTAGGGAGCGCACATTTCATGGCCAAGCGTCTGACGCTTTACATCGGCATCGCCTTGGTGCTCGGCATCATTGTGGGCACCATCGTCAATGCGACTGCCTCGCCAGAGACGATCGAAAGCCTCGTCAAATATCTGGGCCTTGTCACCTTTGCTTTCTTGCGCCTCATCAAGATGATCATTGCCCCGCTTGTGTTCGGCACGCTCGTCGCCGGGATCTCGCACATGGGGGATACAGCGGCGCTTGGCCGTGTCGGACTGCGCTCCATCCTCTGGTTCATCGGCGCAAGCCTTGTGTCGCTCTCGCTTGGGCTTTTGCTCGTCAACCTGTTCCAACCGGGTGTCGGTATCGGGCTAGAACTGCCGCCTGCCGCCGCAGATGCAGGCGTCGCAAAAGCAAGCTTTGATGCCAAGAAATTCGTGGGTGACATCATCCCCATGTCCATTGTCGATGCGATGGCGACCAACACGATCCTGCAAATCGTCGTCTTCTCGGTCTTCTTCGGCGTCGCGATGACGGCCATTGGAGAGAAAGCCGCGCCGCTGCAAAAGGGTATCGACGCGCTGGTTGATGTGATGCTGGTGCTGACCGGCTATGTCATGCGCTTTGCGCCGTTCGCCGTGTTCGCCGCCGTTTGCGCCGTCGTGTCGGAAGAAGGCTTGTCGATCCTTGTCGATTATGCCCGCTTCATCGGCACCTTCTATCTGGGCCTTGCGATCTTGTGGGCGCTGCTGTTGGGCGCAGGCTTCCTCGTCGCTGGACCGCGCATCCTGCAACTGCCCCGCTACATTCGGGAGCCGTTGTTGGTCGCCTTCTCCACGGCCTCATCCGAAGCTGCCTTCCCACGCACGCTAGACGCGCTCGACCGCTTTGGCGTGCCCCGCCGCATCGGCAGCTTCGTTCTGCCGCTGGGCTATTCGTTCAACCTCGATGGCTCAATGATGTACATGACCTTCGCGACGATCTTCATCGCGCAGGCTTATGGCATTGATCTGACGCTGGGTCAGGAAATCCTGATGCTGTTGACGTTGATGCTGACGTCCAAGGGCATGGCTGCCGTGCCGCGCGCCAGCCTTGTCGTCATTTCAGCGACGCTCGCCATGTTCGGCATTCCAGAAGCGGGTCTGCTGCTCATCCTTGGCGTCGATCACTTCCTTGATATGGGCCGCACGGCGACCAACGTCGTCGGCAACACTGTCGCCAGCGTTGTCATCGCCACATGGGAAGGCGGTCTCGATGAGCCGCAGCCGGTCGAACTTGATCCACCCCACGCCCCTTCTGCAACCCTCGGCACCGCCCATCCCGCCCCACGTGAAGGCGAACCCGGCGGCGTGAGCTGACCGCCCAAGGCTTGACTTGAGCCGATCTGCATGGGAGCCTTTGGCCAATGTCGGGGGGAGTAGCGTAAATGGGCATTGGCAATCAGGACCAGACCGCGTTTGAATTTCGCGGAGACTGGAAGGCGTTTCTTCCAATCGCGGCGAGCAATTTGTTGCTCACTCTGGTCACGCTGGGTGTCTATCGTTTCTGGGCAACCACTCGGGAACGGCGCTACTTCTGGAGCCAGACGCGTTTCATTGACGATACGCTGGAATGGACGGGCACCGGCAAGGAGCTGTTCCTAGGTTTCCTGATGGCCATCGTTGCGCTTCTCATTCCGGTCATCGGATTGCAGTTCCTTATTCAGGCCTTGATCCTGCAGGGACAAGCCGCCTTGGCAGGCGCGCTGGGCGTTGGTTTCTATGTCATCATTCTTTTCCTTGTCGGCTTCGCGACCTTCCGCGCGCTGCGCTACCGCCTCAGCCGGACGCACTGGCACGGCATTCGCGGCGGCAGCGAGGACCCCGGCCTTCGCTATGGCTTGTCCTATATCTGGAAGACGCTGGCGGGCAGCCTTGCGCTCGGTCTGCTCATCCCATGGTCGATGACCCAGCTTTGGGCTGACCGCTGGAACCAGATGAGCTTTGGCCCGCACCGTTTTGAAAGCGCGCCCGAATGGGGCGGGCTGATGAAGCGGTTTTTGTTGCTGTATCTGGTGCCTGTGGCGGCTGTGATCCTTGGCGTTGTTATGGCAGTGTCAGGCGGTGGAGGCTCCGGCAATCTGGCCGCTGTGGTCGGCCTGTTGGTGCTGGCCTTCTATGTCGTGCTGCCACTGATCGCGCTCGGCTATTACGCCGCCTTTTTCCGTGAGGTTGTCGGCACGCTAAGCCTCACCACGATCAACTTCCAGTTCACCGCCCGCACCAAGGAATGGTTCCTGCTCTTCCTCGGCAATGCGGGATTGTTTTTCCTTGCCGCGATTGCAGCCATCATTCCCATTTCCGCCCTCGGCCTGTTCGCAGGCCTTCAGGACCTCCAGCCGGGGCAAGACCCGTTTGCCCAAAATCCGGGCGTGGTGATTGGCATTGTCATCGCCCTCATTATTCCCATAAGCCTCGTCGGCCCCTTCATCCGCTATCGCAACTGGCGCTTCTTCATTCGCAATTTGGAGGCAACAGGCGTGATTGATCTCGATCTGCTGACCCAGTCGCAGACCAAGGTGGGCAGCCACGGCGAAGGATTGTTCGACGCGCTCGATATGGGTGCTATGTAACCCCGCATGATCCCAGCTTGGCACTATGATGGACAGACGGCGACGCGCCACGAGGTGTTTGTCACCGCACAAGATGATGGCCTACGCCTTGACCTTGGTGAGGGCCGGAGCGACCTCGCGCTTTGGGGTGACCTGTTCTGGATCGACAAGCGGGACGGCACCTCTGTCTTCGGGCGTAAGGGCGCAGACGGATGGCGCGTCGGCATTCCCCTGCCGATGACGGACCTGCTCGCCCGCCGCCTGCCCCCGCAATCACGCTATGGCGGGCTGGTCGATAAGTTCGGCATCTGGCCTGCTGTCGCAGGGTTCACAGCCCTTTCCGCCGCCGTCGTCCTTGTCCTGTGGAAAGTGCCCGATGTCGTCGCGCCTTTGGTGCCGATGTCATGGGAACAGAAAATGGGCGACGCCATGATCGGCGATCTGGGCGGACGTATCTGCGATGGCGTCGAAGGCCAAAAGGCACTCGACGCGCTCGTCCGCCGCATTGATCCGGAGGCCGACTCGCTGCGCGTCCGCATCGTCAATGTCAATTCGGTCAACGCCGCTGCACTTCCCGGCGGGCAGATCGTCATCTTCCGCGGCCTGTTGCAGGAAGCCAAGAACCCCGATGAACTGGCGGGCGTTTTGGGCCATGAAATCGGCCATGTCCGCAACCGCGATGTCATGCAGGCGCTGCTGCGGCAGATGGGGTTGAGCCTATTGCTCGGTGGCGTTGGCGGCGATGTCGGCGGCGCCCTTAACTCCGCCATCTCAGCGGGCTATTCGCGCGCGGCAGAATCGCGGGCGGATGGCTATGCGATCAACCTGATGCGCACGGCCAATGTCTCCCCCTTGCCCACCGCAGGCTTTTTTGACCGGTTGGCCGCCGACGAACGTAAGCTCGGCAAGGGTGCGATCGCCATGAGCTATATGTCCAGCCACCCGCTGTCGGATGAGCGACGCAAAGTCTTCCTCGCCAGCGCGCGCAAGGGCGCCGACTATTTGCCCGCTGTCACGCCGCAGCAATGGCGCGCCATCGTCGATGCCTGCGCCAATGACCCCGATGTGAAAGAAGGCGACCTGTTTTGACCGACGCGCAAATGCCGCAATGGCTCCCCCGTTCAGACGGGCCGAAGCTGGCTGTCCGTCACCGCGCGGGCAGGCCGGACAAGCCGACCATCGTCTTCCTGCCGGGATATGCGTCGGACATGTTGGGCGGCAAGGCCGTCGCGCTTGATGCTTGGGCGGCAGACCAAGGCTATGCCATGCTCCGGCTCGATTATTCGGGATGCGGGGAAAGCGAAGGGGCTTTTGCTGACGGAACGCTGGCCATCTGGCGTGACGATGCGCTGTTCGCGATTGAGCAATTGGTCAAAGGCCCCGTCCTGCTCGTCGGCTCTTCCATGGGCGGCTGGATTGCGCTGCTGATGGCGCAGGCACTGGGCACGCGGGCAGCCGCCTTGGTCGGCATCGCCGCCGCGCCCGACTTCACCATCTGGGGCTTTACGGATGCCGAAAAGGCGACGCTCCAATCGGAGGGCAAGCTGCTGCGCCCGTCCGACTATGGACCCGAACCGATGTTGACAACGTTAGGCCTGTGGCAATCCGGCAAGAACCTGCTGTTGCTCGATAAGGGCATCGATTATGTGGGTCCGGTCCGGCTGTTACAGGGGCAGAGCGACGATGTGGTGCCTTGGAAGATCGCCCTGCGCACCGCCGACGCGCTTCGTTCAGACGATGTGCAGGTGACGCTGATCAAAGATGGCGACCACCGCCTGTCGCGCGCGGCAGATATTGATCTTCTGATTGGAACAGTGGCGACTTTGATGGAGAGTTTGTGATCCTTTTGCCCCTGATCGTCGCCGCTGCTGCGACCGCTGCCCCCGCCGCGGACCAAGCGCGTTTCAAAACCTGTGTGGAGCTGGTTGACACCGACCCCCAAGCCGCGCTCGAAAGTGCGGAGAAGTGGCGGATGGATGGCGGCAATGTGCTTGCGCGCCAATGTCAGGGCTTGGCCTATGCCGCCCAAGCCCGCTGGCTATCCGCCATGACAACATTCCAGCAGGCCGCCGAAGCCGCGCAACAGGCCAAGGATAATCGCGCTGCAGCGATCTGGGTGCAGGCCGCCAACTCTGCTCTGGCCGGCGGTGAATTTGTGAAGGCGCGCAGCTTCATTGATGCGGCGTTGATTGAAGGGACGCTCAAAGGCCCGGAGGCCGGCGAAGCGCACCTCGACCGCGCCCGCGCGCTTGTGGCCGTGGGGGATTTGACCAAGGCCCGCACCGACCTCGACGCAGCGGCCAAGCTGGTGCCGCAAGACCCGCTCATCTGGTTGCTCTCGGCCGCCCTCGCCCGGCGCACGGGTGATCTCGACCGCGCCCGCACCGACATTGCCGAGGCCGCCCGCCTCTCCCCTGATGATGCCTCGGTCGCGCTCGAGGCAGGCAATATCGCCGCCATGATGGGCAATGACGCCGCCGCCCGCACCGCTTGGGCGGCCGCCGTCAAAATCGCGCCGGACAGCCCCCAGGGCAAGGCGGCGGCGAAGGCGCTGGAACAGTTCGGTGCGCCTGTTACGCCGGAGCCTGCTGCGCCGGAGCCTGTGGCTCCGCCGCGCTGACGCGGACATTAGGGCATCGCGCTGATACTTCCCAACCCCGTTTGCCCTGAGCCTGTCGAAGGGCTGTCCTTTCTTGGGCTGCGGTAAAC
>JBBATT010000070.1:3883-9449 GCA_040398605.1 Chakrabartia sp. | reverse complement strand
CTGCATCTCTTCCACGAAATGGTCAGCCTGCGTCAGGATGCGGTGATCGCCACGGCCGAGCATATGCTGGTCCATGTCGATGCCAAGGCCGAGAAATCGGCGCCTGCACCGCAGGTCATGCAGAATGCAGCACAGGCCCTCATTGCAGGTCAGACACAACTGCCGCTACCTGAGGGTATGGGCCGCCAGATTAAGATGCCCGGCTGACCGGCCAGACGAGGTTTTTTTGGGAGCGATACCGCATGGCCATGATTGAAACCCGATCGATCGACTACATCCCTATGGCCGAGCGGCGCGGGGAAGTGAGGCATCTTTGGCCGGTATGGTTCACGGGCGACGCCCATTTGGCGACCCTTGCCACGGGGGCGATCAGCGTCGTGGGTGGGCTCGACCTGTTCTGGTCAAGCCTCGCCGTGATTGGTGGCTGCATACTCGGCACCGTGCTGATGGCGCTGCATTGCTCGCAAGGGCCACAGCTTGGCCTGCCGCAGATGATCCAATCGCGTCCGCAATTTGGCTATTTGGGCGCGCTGCTCGTCTGGGTTGTCGCGCTTGTCACCTATATCGGGTTCAATGCGTTCAACCAGTCGCTGGCGGCGAGTACAGTCAAGGAATTGGTCGGCTTGCCCGAAGGACCGACGATTGTGGTCTTCGCAATCATCGCAGCCCTTATCGCAGCGGCAGGATATGACCTGATCCACAAGGCACAGCGCCTGCTCGCCTATCTCATGTTGGCGGTGCTGGCAGTTTATACCGTTGGGCTCTTTAACATCGTTGATCTGTCAGCACTGCTGCAACCTGGTCCGTTCAAGCCCACATTGTTCCTCGTCCAGTTCTTTGCCGCTGCCGGATACCAGCTGAGCTGGTCCATCTATGTCTCGGACTATTCGCGCTATTTGCCGCGTGAGGTGGGGATCCGCGCCTCGTTCTTCTGGACCTTCTGGGGGGCCTTCCTTGGCGGGGCATGGATGATGCTCGTCGGTGCGTTTGCTGCTGCGGCCTTTGCCAATGCGGATATTGTCGTCGCTTTGCGCCAAAGTGCGGACGCCATGTTTGGCGGGTTCGGCGTCATCATGCTGGTCAGCAGCTTTGGCGGGCTGATCACGATCACCTCGCTCAACCTCTACGGCTCTTCGCTTACCTTGCTCAGCGTGGTTGACAGCGTGACGCCGATCCGGCTCGGCATAGCCTCTCGCATGTCGGCGCTGGCTGTCGTCCTCGCGACATCATTGGCCCTGTCGCTCGCCCTCAGTGGGAATGTGCTTCATGCATTGGAGGCGTTCCTCGCCGTGCTTGTCTACCTCTTCACGCCTTGGACCGCGATCAACCTCGTGGACTTCTTCTTCGTGCGGAAGGGGCGCTATTCGATCCGCGCGATGTTCATGGCCGACGGGCTTTATGGCCGGTGGAACTGGCGCGGGCTTACATCTTACGCCGTCGGCTTCATCGCGATGATCCCGTTCTTCAAAACGGAACTCTTTGTGGGACCCGTCGCACAGGCGCTCGGCGGGGCGGATATCTCGATGTTGATTGGCTTGCCTGTCTCGGCGGTGGTTTACCTCATTCTGTGCCGCAGCCTCGATCTTTCGGGTGAGCTGGCGCAGATCGAAGCGCTTGACCGCAATCTGGAAACGGAACCAGTGCGATGATCCTGCGTCTCCTCGCGGCTACGGCGCTGACCTTTGCGGTCCCGGCGATTGCGCAGCCCATTACCTTCCCGGACCACTTCGACCCCATCGGAACGCCGCTGCAGAGCCTAAAAACCAGCGAAGGGCGCACGGTGCATTTCACCGACACTGGCGAGGCAGGCTGGGTGCCCATGCTGTTTATCGGCGGCGTCGGTACGAGCGCGCGCGCGCCTGAGTTGGTTGCGTTTCTTGATACCCTCAGACGGCGGCTAAAGGTGCGGATCATCGCGGTGGAACGCAACGGGCTCGGCGATACGGCCTTTGATCCGGCATGGACCTTCGACGATTATACCAGCGAGGTCAGGCAGGTGCTGGAGCATCTCAGTGTCCAGCGGTTCTCGCTCGTCGCGATCTCGGGTGGTGGCGCTTATGCGGGGCATATCGCCGCTGCCATGCCCGAGCGGGTGACCTCTTGGCACATGCTCGCCGCAATCGCTTCGGCCCCGGCGACGAGCCCTGTCTGCGCAGCCGATCCGGCCACTCTGGAGGCTGGTCTGGCACAGCAAGTCGGGACGCCACGTCAGTTCTGGGCCATGCCTAAGGATGGCGTCGCGGGTAAAGTCCCGGGCTTCATCGACCGGGCAGCGGATGAAGGCGCACACGCCTATTTCATCGCCGGGCAGCGCGGCGATGCACGCGGTGTCGCGCGCGAATATCGCCGGTTCTGTGATTCGCCTGCGCCGGTCGCGGCGTTCCCGGCCCCGGCTTTCTTCTATTATGGTGAGGCTGACGCGCTCGTCCCGCCAAATCAGGGCGAATATTGGGCCGGCAAAGTGGCAGGCAAGGTCACCTTCCGCCGCTATCCCGGCGAAGGTCATGACGTTCAGTACCGCCATTGGGATCAACTGCTGCTCGATGTCGCAGGACACGGCGACCACACGTTGGTCTGCGAACGGGGTCGTGCTCGTCTGGTGGCAGGCCTTATTGCGCCGGCACAGCTTTCGAAGGGCGCGACACTTGGCGTCTGCGCCTGGCAGGCCGGACAAAGAAAGGGACCTAATCATGACGCCGCAAAGTGATTTGGAAGAGACCGGCCACGGCCTGCGCACGCCGCTGGAGGGCGCTGCCACCAAGCCGCTGACGCCCGGCGAGCCGATTGCAGCACCCTTGCATCTCATCAGCCCGACCGTGCCGCGTGAGTGGGTCGATTATAACGGGCATATGAGCGAGTCCTGCTACCTGCTCGCCTTCGGGGACCAGTCGGACGCGTTCTTCCGCCTGATCGGCATTGACGAGGCCTACCGTGCGGGCGGCCATTCGCTGTTCACTGTGCAGACGATGATCTTCAATCTCGCCGAGGCGCACCTTGGCGACCGGCTGAATCTGTCGCTCCAATTGATCGACGCAGACGAGAAGCGGCTGCACATCTTTCACGCCATGCACAATGGGGAGACGGGCGAACTGCTGGCGACCGGCGAGCAAATGCTGGTGCACGTCGATATGGCCGCCGGACGCAGCACGCCGATGCCGCCAGACCTCTCCGCGCGCGTGCAGGCCGTGCTTGCCGCCCATGCAGACCTTCCGCGCCCCGCCGAGGCCGGGCGCAACATTGCTATCAAACGGAACCCAAACTGATGCATTTTGAACTTTCGTCCGAACAGCAGATGCTGGTCGAAACCGTGCGGCGTTTTGTCGAGACCGAACTCTATCCGCACGAGAAAATGGTCGAAGAGACCGATGACGTGCCCGCAGAGCTGGCGGCCGATCTCCGGTCCAAGTCACAGGCGCTCGGCCTCTATGCGGTCAACATGCCCGCAGAGCTTGGCGGTGGCGGCCTTGGCACGTTTGACACCACGCTGATGGAGCGCGAACTCGGCCGCGCCAGCTACGGCCTGCAGATGATGATCGCGCGGCCAAGCAATATCCTGCGCGGGTGTGAGGGCAGCCAAATTGAGGACTATCTCCTCCCGACCATCCGGGGGGAGCGGCATGATTGCCTTGCCATGACCGAGCCTGATGCAGGATCCGATGTGCGTTCGATGCGCACCTTTGCGCGGCGCGATGGCAGCGACTTTGTCATCAACGGCTCAAAGCACTTCATCAGCCATGCTGACGTTGCCGACTTTGTGATCCTCTGTGCCGCAACCGGTGAAGCCGGCGGCAGGAAGACGATCAGCTGCTTCCTCGTCGATTTTGATACACCCGGCCTGACCCGCCGACGCGGTCCCAAATGCGTGTCACACCGGGGCTATCACCAGTGCGAACTGATCTTTGAAGATTGCCGCGTGCCTGCCTCCAGCTTGCTCGGCGAGCTCGACAAGGGCTTTGAACTCATGGGGCAGTGGTTGGGCTCCACCCGCCTGCAGGTCGCCACCACCTCGGTTGGGCGCGGCCACCGCGTGCTCGAAATGGCGACGCAGTGGGCGGCAACGCGCAAGCAGTTCGGGCAGGCGATCGGCAAGTTCCAGGGCACAGGGTTCAAACTGGCGGACATGAAGACGGAATTGGAAGCGGCTGAACTCCTCACCTTTCGCGCTGCCTGGAAAGATGATCAGGGCATGATGACCGATACCGACGCGGCCATGGCCAAGCTCTTCGCCTCCGAAGCTTTGGCGCGGGTAACGGACAATGCGCTCCAGATCTTTGGCGGTATGGGCCTGATGGATGAACTGCCCATTGAACGCTTCTGGCGCGATGCGCGGGTCGAGCGGATCTGGGATGGCACGAGCGAAATCCAGCGCCACATCATCAGCCGCGCGCTGCTGCGTCCGCTGGAGGCATGAGCGGCGACCGATTGAGCCGCCTGCTGCGCCCGCGCAGTCTGGCGATTGTGGGCGGCAAGGCAGCCGAGGAAGCGGTGCGCCAGTGCCGTGCCTTGGGCTTTGCGGGGCCAATCTGGCCGGTCAACCCCAAGCGCGCGGAAATGGGGGGTCTGCTTTGCTTTGCCGATATGGCCTCGCTGCCAGAAGCGCCGGATGCGGTCTTCATGGCCGCACCTGCCGCGGCCACCATCGCGTTGGCGGGCGAACTGGCAGGGGTTGGCGGCGCAATCTGCTATGCGGCGGACTTTGCTGAAAGCGGCGACGAGGGGCACGAACGGCAGGAAGCTTTGCTCGCGTCCGCCAAGGGCATCCCGCTCATCGGCCCCAATTGCTACGGCATGCTCAACCTGTTTGACCGCGTGGCACTCTGGCCAGATCAGCATGGCTGCCTGCCCATCGACGCAGGGCCCAAAGGTCAAAAGGGCGTGGCCATCATCAGCCAGAGCGGCAACCTCGCACTCAACTTCACCATGCAGACGCGGGGCCTGCCCATTGGCTATGTCATCTCGGTCGGCAATTGCGCGGATGTGACGCCAGCGGATCTGATCGAAGCATTGGTTCAGGACAAGCGGGTAAGCGCCATTGGGCTGCATCTGGAAGGGCTGGGATCGGTTGCCCGCTTCTCAGAAGCCTGCCTTGCCGCGCGCGCGGCGGGGGTGCCGCTCGTCGCGCTCAAGACGGGGGCCTCGGCCAAGGGCGCGGCGTTGACGCTGTCGCACACCAGTTCGCTCGCGGGCGCCGATGCGCTCTGCGATGCGCTGTTCGCACGTTACGGCGTGGCGCGGGCTTATGATTCCGCCAGCTTCCTTGAAACACTCAAATTGCTGCATGTGGCCGGACCCCTACGCGGCAGGCGGGTCACCAGCGCCAGCTGTTCGGGCGGTGAAGCCTCACTGACCGCTGACTTGGCTGAGCGGGCAGGGCTTGAGACGCCAGACTTTCCATCTGTAACGCAGGCCGAGCTTGAAGCGGTGCTTGGCTCCCGCGTGAACGTCGCCAACCCGCTCGACTATCACACCTACATCTGGGGCGATCTGGTCGCGCAGACGGCGTGCTTTGCCGGCATGTTGGGGGCGGATTTCGAAGCCTCGCTGCTCATCCTCGATTTTCCCCGCG
>JBBATT010000070.1:2531-3783 GCA_040398605.1 Chakrabartia sp. | reverse complement strand
GGCATGTTGGGGGCGGATTTCGAAGCCTCGCTGCTCATCCTCGATTTTCCCCGCGCAGACCGGTGCACGGCTGCCGATTGGGATGTGACCATCGCTGCCTATCTCGCAGCAGTGCGGGCGCGCCCGGCACCAAAAGGCGCGGTGCGGATCGTTGCGAGTTCGCTGGCCGAGAACCTGCCGGAAGCGGTTGCCACGCAGTTGATCGCTGAGGGCATCATGCCCGCAGCTGGATTGTCAGAAGCCTTGCAAGCCGTTGCCGCTGCTGCCGGGATTGGCGAGGCTTGGTCTCGTCCTGCGCCTGCAGCCTTGCCCGAAGCGCCGCCTCTTCTGGCGGGTGCGCCTGCCACTTGGGACGAAGTGCGCAGCAAGGCGACCTTGTTCGTGCACGGCGTGCCGGTGCCGCGTGGACGCTTGCTTACATTGGCCGAACTGGAAACATTGTGCGCCGATGACGCCGCACCTCTCCCTGCGCCATTCCCTCTCGTGCTCAAGGCGGTTGGCGCTGATCTCGCCCACAAGACTGAGCTTGGTGGCGTGGCACTCGGGCTCTCCAGCCGCGCAGATTTGCTCACCGCCGGACGCCGCATGGCGGGACTTGGCGGCACCTATTTGATTGAGGAAATGGTCGGCGGCACCGTTGCTGAACTGATCGTCGGGATTGGTCGCGATCCGCAGTTTGGCCTATTCATGACGCTGGGCGCGGGCGGCATATTTGTCGAGTTGCTCCGGCAGGTTGAGCAGGTGCTGCTGCCCGCCAGCCGCCCCGAGATTGAGGCTGCATTGGCGCGGCTGCCGCTTCACGCAGTGCTGGCCGGTTATCGCGGCCGTGCGGGATGCGATATGCCTGCACTTGTCGATGCCATTGAAGCCGTTGCCGCCTTTGCCATGGCGCATGGCGAGGGGCTGGAAGAACTTGACGTCAATCCGCTGCTTGCCCTTCCCAAAGGCGCGGTCGCGGTGGATGCGCTGATCCGAATGAGGGAGCCTTTGAAATGAGTGCCGTCACGCTCGAACGCCGCGCTGGTGTGTTGATCATCACGCTGGACCGGCCCAAGGCCAACGCCATTGACGTGGCGACGAGCCTTGAATTGTATGCCGCGTTCAAGACGCTGAATGATGATCCAGCCCTGCGGGTAGGGATCATCACCGGCACCGAGCGGTTTTTCTCAGCGGGCTGGGACCTTGGCGCGGCGAACGATGGCGAGGCGGTTGATGCCGATCATGGCCCCGGCGGCTTTGCCGGTCTCACCGA
>JBBATT010000070.1:0-2431 GCA_040398605.1 Chakrabartia sp. | reverse complement strand
TATCGCGCGATGCTGGAGTCTGATGATGTACTCGAAGGTCCGCGCGCCTTTGCGGAGGGCCGGGCGCCTGAATGGAAGGGGCGTTAGGCCATTTCCCAATCCACAGGTTCAACCTTCGGCAAGATACCAAGCCAGCCGATGAGCCCGAGAATATTGACGAGGCCCGCCAGCAGAAACGCAGTGCTGTAAGAGCCTCCCCCAGCATCGATCAACACACCGGCGAAAAACACGCCGATGATCCCCGGCATATTGCCCATCATGTTCTGCACCCCCACCCAGCGCGCAGCGGCGGAGGGGCCGGCCATGATCTGCGGGATGATGAAATAGGCGGGGCACGATAGGCCGAGCGCGATTTCGTACACGAACAGCAGCGCGATACACCAATAGATCGGCATGGCTGGCATGGCGAGCATGCACACCAAGCCCGCCAGATGCGCCAGGGCAAGCGGCCCCTTGAGCGTGAGCGAAGGCGACCATCCGCGCGCAATCGCCTTGTCGATCGCCCAGCCGGCAAACAGAGCGGCCAGCGCGTTGACGAGATAGGCGCTGGAGACCACCGCCGCCATATGTTCCTTTGAAAAGCCGCGCTGCATTTCAAGGTACATCGGCAGATAGCCGAGGATGAAATACCAGTTCCAATTGCCCGCGAAATGGCCGAGCGACGCGCCCCAAAGGGCGCGTTTGCCGAGAATCTGGCGCATGGTGACTGGTTGCGCATTCGGGCTATCAACTGGTTTCGCCTCATTGATCCGCACCCGGCTCCACGGGATCAGCCAAAGCAGCGAGACTGCGCCGAAAATGAAGAATGTCGCGCGCCAGCCCCATTGGGCCATCATGAAACCGCCGAGCAGCGTGCCGACCGCAGGCCCGACCAGATAGCCGAAGCCAATCACTCCGTTTGCGAGGCCCATCTGCGCGCGCGGCACATTGGTGGCAATGATCTTGGACGTTGTGGTGAACGCCACGCTTTCTCCCATGCCCAGCATCAAGCGAAGGACGAACAGCCCCATAAAGCCCTCGACGAAGCCTGTGAGCAGCGTGGAGACTGACCAAAGGAGCGCGCCAATGCCGAGCACAAGTTTGCCGCCGATCCGGTCCGACAGGGCGCCCGCCGGAAGCTGGAAGAACGCATAAGCAAAGTAGAATGCCGCGGCGAGCGCGCCATAAGCTGTCGCTGAAAGATTGAGATCGGCGCGGATCTGGGTCGCGCCGGTCGCAAGGTTGCCGCGGTCGATGTAATTGATGAACAGACTGAGCGCCATCAGGCCGACGAGGACCAGTGCTCCGGTTGTGCGGGGCGACCGAGCTTCACTCTGCATAGTCTGATCCTTGCTGGTCCAGCATGCGCTTCAGCGCCGCGAAATGGAGGTCGATGCGGTCCTGCCCTTCGACCTTGGCGGACGTCGTATATTGCTCAACCGTCAGGGACAGAACGGGTTCGGGCACGAGGCGGAGCTTCTGGCCGCTCGACTGCGCGAGTATTTGGGTCATCGCGGCGCGCTCAAAGAAATAGAGTGTATTGAACGCATCGGCGATGCTCACGCCCGTCACCGCCACACCATGATTGCGCAGCAGCAGCACGGCTTTGTTACCCAGCGCAGCGGCCATACGTCGGCCTTCTCCGCTGTCGAGCGCAAAGCCTGAATAATCGCAACATGCCATCAGCCCGGCAAAGCCGATCGCATTCTGGCTCGCCATCAGGAGTTCGGGCTCCTCCAAGAGGCTCAGCGCCGTTGCATAGGGCATATGGGTATGCATCACACAGGCCACATCGGGCCGGGCGGCGTGTATCGGCGCATGGATGTGAAAGGCAGTGTCCTCCACTGGCCCGTCGCCCGAAAGCACGTTGCCCGCGAAATCGACCACAAGGAAATCACGCGCCCGGATTTCGGACCAGTGCAGGCCAAAAGGCGCGAGCAGGAAGCGGTCTGCATGTCCCGGCACAAGCACAGTGAAGTGGTTGTCGATGCCCTCATGATAGCCATAGTGGACGGCGAGCCGATGTGCCGCCGCCAGATCTACCCGTGCCTTCCATTCGGCCGCATCACAGCCCGCCAACGTCATCAGGGGTTCAGGCCGGTTTCTAGGCCCCGCTGCAAGGGCTTGCGCAATAGCAGAATGAGCGTCGCGCCCACGGCACCGATGGCGGCATCCATGGCCCAGAAGGTCGAGGGCGTCATCTGGTCAAAGTAGCTGCCGACCCATCCTGCCATCACATGGGCAACAAATGGCGAGAGGAAGGCCACGCCCATCAACGTTGACGCCATACGCGGCGGCGCTGCCTTGCTAACGATGGCAAGAGTGGTCGGCCAATAATACATCCAGCCGAGCCCCATGACCAGCCAGCCAGCAATCGCCCAGCCCGCGTGAACACTATCCGGTTCTGTGAGGCCCCAATTGCCATAGGCAAACAGCAAGGCTGCAAAAGCGA
>JBBATT010000069.1:0-9607 GCA_040398605.1 Chakrabartia sp. | reverse complement strand
CGCGGTTGCGGATGACGGCATTGCCGACTTTTTTGGTGACGGTGTACCCAACCCGCATTTGCGTGGTGGAGTCCTGCCGATCACGGACAAGCAAAACGAGGCCGCCAAAGGCAGCCCGTTTTCCAGAATTGGCGGCCAGAAAGTCTGACCGCTTATTCAGGGTGATCAGGCCGACAGCTTCTTGCGACCGCGGGCGCGACGGCCCCGGATTACTGCCCGGCCACCGACGGTCGCCATGCGAGCCCGGAAACCGTGACGCCGTGCGCGAACCAAATTGCTCGGCTGGAAGGTGCGCTTCATCGCTCATGCCCTCAAAACAAATCAAAAAGAAAAAGCCGCCCCGAAAGCGGCGGCCTTGATGGAGCGTCCGTTATGCGGATCATCACCAAGAGTCAATCGCCGGATGCCTTTTTCCTCACCTCTTCACGCCTTTTGTGGCTCTTGCGCCGCATCCCCCAATCGATCCAACCGCCTTGCCTAGGGTAGCGGCGCTTGAATTTGACGTAGCGCCGGCGCGCCCAGGCAGAGGTTTGCAGAACCAGGCCGAGGCCAATTGCAAACAGCACAGTGCCGCCGGGGCCGGGAAGCGGAGAGGCAAGGGGGGCCAATATCATGCACAGCGCGCCAAAGAGCAGGATCACCAGCCGGGCGGCAGGAATTTGTGAGAGGAATTTCCATCGGCTGCGCAGTGACATGACCGCCATGTGGTGGGTTCCGTGCACCTCTGCAATAGCCAACGCGTCGTTCCGGCGTTGAATTATGTTCCGGTTAGTTCGCGATGTTGAAGTGGGCGAGTTCTTGACGCGTCATAAAGTGGATGCCGTCATGCGGGGCAATCGTGTTTGTGAAGGCGTAGAATTCCCGCGCCTTGTCAGGAGAAAAGCCCATGTCGATGTAATAGCGGATATAATCCTGATGCACCGGGTCATTGCGCGGATAATCTTTCGCCTCGCGCCCATTTTCATCAATCCAGCTGTGGACGCCGAGTTCTGCCCCCGGTTCTGCGTGATGTTCGGCCCCTGCTAAGAACAGCTCAACGCCGCCGGATCGCGCTGATCCGTTGCTCGGTACGACCGTTCGCATCCCAGCGGACCGGATCATGCGGGCAAGGACGAGGTTGGCTTCGTCGTCCACCGTGCCGGGGCATTCAACAATCTTGATCGTGTCGACATTGGGCCAGGCCGCCATCAGGGCGCGGAAGCGGTTGGGCGACATGCTGTCGATAACATTGTCGAGACCGGCTGTGTTTTCATCAATGATGTAAAATGGTCCGTAACGATGCGCGCGCCGGGCGTTTGTCGTTCGACGCTCTACCGGGATAGCAGATCCGACATTATTCGACCGCGAATCAATGACATTCGCATAATCTATTGTCGTGTAACTTTGTTCTCGGCTGTTATCTGCTTGCGCAGGCCCAGAAACAGCAAGTATCGACAAGCCGATGAGTGCAGTTATAGCACGAAAGGTGTGGGTCGAAGATGTGTTCAGCATGGCCAGTTACTCCTGAACCGGAGATGCACTGCCGAAGCTTTCCAACACTTTCGGGCGACTGGTTAACGGATGTTTTAGGATCAGGAATTTCAGATGGTCGCCATTGCCCGCACAGTCGCTTATCTCGGTTTGGACGCGCGAAGCGTAGAGGTGCAGTGCCAAGTTTCGGCAGGCGTTCCGGCGTTTATTGTCGTTGGCCTGCCTGACAAGGCTGTCGCTGAGAGCCGGGAAAGGGTGCGTGCGGCGATCGCCGCCATTGGCCTGTCGCTGCCGCCGAAACGTATCACAGTGAACCTTTCTCCTGCGGATTTACCGAAAGAAGGGTCACATTACGACTTGCCCATTGCCGTGGCGTTGCTTGGTGCCATGGGAATCGTCGATCCGGAGACGATCGCCTCCTATCTTTTTGTTGGAGAGTTGGGCCTCGATGGGCGGGTGACAGCGTCTCCCGGCGTCTTACTGGCGGCCCTGCACGCGTCTCAACATCAACTTGGTATGGTTTGCCCGGCTGAACAAGGGCCTGAGGCAGCTTGGGCAGGAACCGTAGAAGTTATTGCGGCACCCGATCTTTTGACCCTGCTCAACCATTTCAAAGGGGCCGCGATCATCACGCCGCCGGCACCGGGACAGGTCGACATCAAAGCCTCCGGCCCCGATCTCGCTCAGGTGAAGGGGCAGGAAACAGCCAAACGCGCCTTGGAAATTGCCGCCGCTGGCGGGCATAATCTCTTGTTTTGCGGCCCGCCGGGAGCCGGAAAGTCGCTGATGGCGGCCTGCCTGCCGGGCATATTGCCGGAGCTCACGGCCGCCGAGGCGTTGGAAGTGTCAATGGTCGCCTCTGTTGCGGGAGAATTGCAGGGCGGTCGCCTTGTCCGGCAGCGCCCGTTTCGGGCGCCGCACCATTCCGCATCTATGGCTGCTCTTGTCGGCGGGGGGCTGCGTGTTCGGCCGGGGGAGGTAAGCCTTGCCCATCTTGGCGTGCTCTTTCTCGATGAATTGCCTGAATTTCAGAGGGTGGTGCTCGATTCTCTTCGACAACCGCTGGAAACGGGCACCGTCAGCGTGGCGCGCGCCAATGCCCATGTCACCTTTCCCGCACGCGTCCAGTTGATCGCCGCGATGAACCCGTGTCGCTGCGGCCATTTAGGGGATGCCTCGCTTGCCTGTGCCCGTGCCCCGCGCTGTGCGGCGGACTATCAGGCCAAGGTCTCCGGCCCGATGCTGGATCGGATCGACTTGCATGTTGACGTAGCGGCAGTGAGTGCGGCCGACCTCATTCTACCGCCGCCAGCGGAAGGGTCCGCTGAGGTTCGTGCTCGTGTTTGTGCGGCAAGGGACAGGCAGACACACCGCTACGAAGCAACTGGCTTTCGAACCAACGCCGAAGTTGACGGCGATCTTTTGGCCGAGGTTTGTGCACCTGATGAGCCCGGACGCAAGCTGTTGGCGCAGGCGGCTGAAGCCATGCGGCTTTCAGCGCGCGGATACACCCGCATCTTGCGCGTGGCACGGACGATCGCGGATTTGGCTGGCAACGACCATGTTGGCCGCATCCATATTGCCGAAGCACTCTCTTACCGTCGCCAGGCCCCGAGGAATTAACTCCAACGGGTTGCAGTCTTAACACTTTTACGGTTAGCAAAGTCGCAGATTTTTGAGGATCGCTTCCGACCATGGACTGGATGACATCGCCGTTCCGCAAATATGCCGATTTTACCGGTCGCGCGACCCGGCGCGAATTCTGGTTCTTCTTCCTGCTGTATTCCGTCGCTGTGCTTGCCGCCAATTTCTTCGATGCGCTGGATGGCACGCGGACGGTCGTCGCGGCCCGGATGGGTGCCGCGGAACTCACGATTTCCATTTTGTCGCTTCTGCCGCTTCTTTCAACAAGCGCGCGCCGCCTGCATGATAGTGATCGTTCCGGCTGGTGGATGATGCTTCTTTACCTGCCCTATATTGGCTGGGTCGCCGCACAGAATCGGCCGAATGCGGAATTGGTTGTGTCGGGCGCCATTCTTGTCGGCTTCGTCGCACTCTTCATCCTTTTCCTGCTGCCGGGATCGCCGATGGAGAACCGTTTTGGCCCCAATCCGCGCGGCGTCAGCGGAATGTTGCGCTAAGCTTGCACCGAAAGCGCGGCTGCGCTAGGCGCTCCGCCACATGCCCCTGTGGTGAAATTGGTAGACGCGCTCGACTCAAAATCGAGTTCCGTAAGGAGTGCTGGTTCGAGTCCGGCCAGGGGCACCAAAACTCACAAAATTAAGAGATGATATTGCGCTCGGGTGGCTCATCGGGGCTGGTCCTGCCCGTCAGATTTGCGCCGCAGGAACCGCATTGCCGGGATGAGAATCCATTCTGGTTAGAAAATAATCGTACAGCCAAGCCTTTGATTGGAAGCCATGTGGAGTTTGTGCGCCAATCGGTTAAAAGACATTGATGCAAAGACATATTTCAACTGACGTTCTGGTGATTGGCGGAGGCACCGCCGGGTTTGGCGCGGCGATTGGCGCGGCGCGGCAGGGCGCACGGGTCCGGTTGGTTGAGGGGACCAGTAAGATTGGCGGCGTGATGGCGTTTTGCCCCGGCATGCCGTGGGGCGGCGGCTATCCGACCGGCCGGAGCATTGGCGGTGTGTTCGCCGACCTGACTGACCAGCTTTGTGCCATGCAGCCGCCCATGGCCGAGGTCCGGCCGTCGACGCTTGAGAACTTCGGGCATGAAGTGATCTACGACCATGAAGCCGCTGTCTTTGCGATGTTCCAGATGCTTGAAGATGCAGGCGTCGACGTGCATCTCAATACCTTTGCAGGCGCGCCGGTGATTGAAGGGGGCCGCATCCACCGTATCGACTGCACCGACCGGACCGGACCGATGACGATCGAAACCGGCATGGTGATCGACTGTTCAGGCGACGGCGATCTCTCCGCCCGTGCGGGTGTGCCGTTCATGGTCGGCGACGGGCGTGGCAACATGATGGGGGTGACGCTCTCCTTCTCGATGCTCAACGCGCCGTGGGAGCGGGTCTTTGCCAAGGGTGATCCCTATTTCAAGACGGAAGCCGAGGCAGGCATCGCCGAAGGGCGGCTTCATCCCGATCTTGCCAAGCTCTATCTGATGAAGGGCTTCCACCGCGATACGGTGTTCTGCAACTCGGTCCATATCCGCGGCGTGGACGGCACTGATCCTCAGCAGGTGGCAAAGGCGACGCAAGAAGGCCGGCGGCGCTGTCACCAGCTTGCCCGCTTCCTGATCGAGAGCGTACCGGGCTTTGAACAGGCGCGCATGAGCGAACTTGGGCCTACAGTCGGCGTGCGCGAGACACGTAAGCTTGAAGCCGTGCACCGCATCCTTGCCCGTGATCTTTCCGCCGGGGCCAAGCCCGCCGACGGCATCGTGTGCTGCGACAATCCCATCGACGATGTGATGCGCAGCGACACGGAAATGACCCATGACGCCATTGTGACCGAAGGTGATTACTACACCATTCCGTTCCGCGCGATGGTGCCCGAAAGCATCGGGAACCTCCTGTTCGCCGGACGTTTGGTCTGCGCTGATCCGGCCGCCTTCGCCTCAGTGCGCGGAATGCCGCAATGCATGGCCATGGGGCAGGCCGCGGGCACGGCAGCCGCGATGGCGCTGGCCGAGGGACTGTCGGTTCAGGCGCTCGACCCAGCCGCTATCGTGGCGTCCCTTGTAGCCCAAGGCATGCGCGGTATTGGCGGAGATGCCCTGCGCCGCCATGCCCCCGCCTTAGAGGCCGCAGCCTGACCGAAATGCCCAACGACCGAGACAGTTGAAGCCCATGCAGACTGCCATCATCTCCGCCGCCGCAAGCGGCATCGGCCTTGCCATCGCCCGTGGTCTCAGCGCCGACGGCTGGCGGGTCTATGTTTGTGATCAGGATGAGGCCGCGCTGATTGCGCTGGCGCAAACCGATCCAGCGCTCTTGGCCCTTGCCTGCGATGTGAGCGACGCGCGTGCGGTCGAGGCCTTTTACCATGCTGTCGAGACAGATCTGGCGCGTGCCGGCCTTTCGGGCATTGATCTCCTCGTCAACAATGCCGGCGTTTCCGGCCCGACCGCGCGGCTGGAGGACCAGCCGGTCGACGCATGGCTAAGGACCATCGATATCAACATCAACGGCATGTTCCTGATGACGCGGCGTGCGATCCCCTTGCTGCGCGCCAAAGGGGCGGGCGGCTCGATCATCACGATGAGCTCCAACGCCGGACTGATGGGCTGCCCTCTGCGCGGACCTTACGTGGCCAGCAAATGGGCGTTGATCGGCCTCACAAAGACGCTGGCGATGGAGTTAGGTCCCGAAGGCATCCGCGCCAATGCGCTCTGCCCCGCAAGTGTTGAAGGGCCGCGGATCGACCGGGTGATCGCAGCGGATGCCGCCGCGCGCGGCCTGACGGTCGAAGAGGTGGAACGCGAATATAAACGCCAATCCTCGCTGCGGTCCTTTGTCACCAATGATGATATTGTGGGCATGGTCCGGTTCCTTACCTCACCTGCTGGGGAGCGGATATCCGGTCAGGCACTCGCCATTGACGGCCACACAGAGAGCTTGTCGCTCGATATGGACGCCTGACGCGGGCCGGACCCGGCGAGAATTTCACGCGGGGACAGGCCAAATTGCTGCCGACACGCCCTCGAAAAAACGGGCTGTGAGGAAAAGCCCGCCGCCAGCGCGGCTTCATGGACTGGCATTCCGGTCTGCCGCATCAGGTCGACCGCATGGCGGAGGCGCAGCGCACGGTAAAAGCGCCCGGGGCTCATGCCCAACTCCGCATCAAACAGCCGTTCGGCCTGACGACGATGGAGGCCCTCAGCCGCGAGAATGGCGGTGAGCGGACGCCCTGTAGCAATCCCGCGCTCCATCGCCGTGACAAGGCGTTTGACCGCCGGCCCGGCAAATTGCGTCTCCAGACCCAGCACGGTGCGCTGCGGCGCGCTGGCCGGCCGGATGCGATCATGGATCAGTTGGTCCGAAACCGCTTGAGCGAGCGCAAGGCCATGGCGGGCCGCAATGTCGTCCAGCATCATGTCCATCGCCGCCGTGCCACCTGCACAGGTGATTAGCCGGGCATGGCGTTCATAAAGTTCGGTTGAGACGGGGATCCGGGGATAGCGGCGGCGGAAATCCTCTGCCGCCTCCCAATGGAGCGTAATCATCTCGCGCCCCAATATGCCCGCCTCGGCCAGCACGAAGGCGCCGGTATCGACCGACCCGATCTGACACCCGGCGCGCCATATGCGGCGGATTTGCCCCAGCAAGGCCGGTCGGGCGTGGTCGAGCGGATCAAATCCGCCGCAGATCACCAACGTGTTTGGGGCATCCGGCAAAGCCCCGTCGGAGCGCAACTGCATCCCGTTAGAGGCGGCGGCATAGTCCCCATCAGGGGCGTGGATCGTCCATGAAAAAAGGGCTTTGCCTGACAGGCGGTTCGCAATGCGCAAGGGTTCGAGCGCCGCGAAGAAAGCAATCGCCGAGAAGCCGGGCATCAGAATGAAGGCGAGCGACTGCGTCATCAAATCGCACCTGTCAGGGATTGTCGCTTTTTGCAATTAATTGTCGCATTTTACGATTTGTTTCGGGCCGTCACGAGCTAAGCTGCAGGTCAGGATAAGAGGATATGCCATGAATTTTGAAACGTTTATCACCTGCGCCGTGACCGGCTCAGGCGCCACCGCCGACAAGCACCCCGCATTGCCCATCACGCCGGAGCAGATCGCCAATGCCGCTATTGAGGCGGCGCGCGCCGGGGCGGCGATTGCCCACATCCATGTGCGCGATCCCGAAACCGGCAAGGGCAGCCGCGATGTGGCGCTCTACCGCGAAGTGGTGGAGCGGATACGCGCCAGTGACACTGATGTGGTGATCAATCTTACGGCCGGCATGGGCGGCGATATCGTCTTCGGCCCGGGAGAAAATCCCTTCCCGCTCGATCCTGCCGGCACTGATATGGTCGGCCCAATGGAGCGACTAATCCATGTGCAGGAGCTGCTGCCGGAAATCTGCACGCTCGACTGCGGCACAATGAACTTCGCCGAAGCCGACTATGTCATGACCAACACGCCCGGCATGCTGCGCACCATGGCTGCTGAAGTGCAGCGCCTCGGTGTGCGACCGGAACTGGAAGTCTTCGACACCGGCCACCTCGTCTTCGTGAAGGAGATGATCCGCGACGGTCTGCTGGATGATCCCGTGATGATCCAGCTGTGCATGGGCATCCCCTATGGCGCGCCGGATGATCCTTTGACCACCATGGCGATGGTTCACCAGCTGCCGCCGGGGGCGATCTTCAGCGGCTTTTCCATCGGCCGCAACCAGCTGCCCTTCGTCGCCATGGCAGCCCTCGCAGGCGGCAATGTGCGTGTCGGGCTGGAGGACAACCTCTATCTTGGACGCGGCGAGTTTGCGAGCAATGGCCAGCTAGTCGAACGAGCTGTGCAGATCTTGACCGGCATGGGTGCGCGCATCCTCACCCCGGCTGAAGTCCGCACCAAACTCAAGCTGACCAAGCGCTAGGAGTTACGCCACCCCGCTCACCCTGAGCCTGTCGAAGGGTGTTGCCCCAATATGCTTCGACAAGCTCAGCATGAGCGGGTGTGGAGCAATATGAGACAGATTTAGCGCTGCGGGCGCGAGGAGAAGTATCGAATGGCACATGAGATCCGTAAAGTCGGTATTGTCGGCGGCGGCGTCATCGGCGCGGGTTGGGCCGCGCGCTTTGCGCTCAACGGGATCGATGTGTCGGTCTATGACCCGGACCCGGAAATTGAGCGCAAGACGGCAGCCGTTCTCACCAACGCCCGCCGGGCGTTGACGCGGCTGTTCGGTCAGGCGCTGCCTGCGGAAGGCACTGTAACGTTCGCAGCCTCGCTGGCCGAGGCTGTGCGCGATGCCGACTTCATTCAGGAAAGCCTGCCCGAGCGCGAAGACCTCAAGGTCCGGCTGCTCGCGGAAATGGATGCGGCGATGCCGGCCCATGCGGTGATTGGCTCGTCCACCTCGGGCCTCCTTCCGACCAAGCTTCAGGCCGGCATGGCGCGGCCCGACCGGCTGGTCGTCGGCCATCCGTTCAACCCCGTCTATCTGCTGCCATTGGTTGAAGTCTGCGGTGGCGATCTGACCAGTCAGGAAACGAAGGATATTGCGGCCGCCGTTTATGAGCGCATCGGCATGAAGGTGCTGCATGTCCGCAAGGAGATTGACGGGTTCATTGCTGACCGTTTGCTGGAAGCTGTGTGGCGTGAGGCGCTGTGGCTGATCAATGACGGCATTGCGACCGCCTCTGAAATTGACGACGCGATCCGTTTCGGCGCGGGGATGCGCTGGTCGTTTATGGGCACGTTCCTCGTCTACCGGCTCGCGGGCGGCGAAGATGGGATGCGGCACTTCCTGCACCAATTCGGCCCGTCCATGGAATGGCCTTGGACCAAGCTGATCGGCCCCAAGCTCACCGACGAGCTGATCGACACGATTTCCCGCCAGTCCGATGAGCAGGCGGGCGGCATCGATCTGCGTACCTATGAAAAGCTGCGCGACGACTGCCTTGTCGATTTGACCCATGCGTTGGAACGCAACGATTTCGCGGCGGGCGCGGTGGCGCGTGCGCATCGACTGCGGCTGGATGGCGGGCCTGCTGACATTGGCTCGACAGGACCCGACGGGCGGCTGTTGACGATCTCCACGCCGGTCCAACCTGAGTGGATCGACTATAACGAACACATGACCGAATATTGCTATCTCAAGCTGTTCGGGGATGCGACGGATGTGGTGCTGGCCAAAATCGGCGCGGGTGCTGAGTATGTCGCGGCGGGCCATTCCTGGTACACGGCTGAGACGCATATCCGGCATCTCGGCCAGTCGCGTCTGGGGGAACCCATTGAGGTTCGCACGCGCGTGCTGGCCGCCGACGCCAAGCGCTTGCATCTCTTCCACGAAATGGTGAGCATGCGTCAGGATGCGGTGATCGCGACTGCCGAGCATATGCTGGTGCATGTTGATGCCAAGGCCGAGAAATCGGCCCCGGCACCTCAGGCCATGCAGGACGCAGCACAGGCCCTCGTTGCAGGTCAGGCGCAACTGCCGCTACCTGAGGGTGTG
>JBBATT010000068.1:0-9638 GCA_040398605.1 Chakrabartia sp. | reverse complement strand
TCCGGTTCTGTGAGGCCCCAATTGCCATAGGCAAACAGCAAGGCTGCAAAAGCGACAATTGCGGTGCCGATGCCCTGCTTGGTTACGCTGGCCGGTTCAATGCCCCGCTTGGATTGCCAACTCCAGAGAACGACCAACACGGGTGCAAAAAGAACGGACCCAAGAGAGTCCATCGACGCAAACCAGCTGGATGGCATCACGCCCAGCGGGGTGGCAAGGTTCACATATTGATCCACCCAAAGGATGCCGATGCTCCAGACCATTGGATAAGTGATTTCCGCCGGAATGGTCAGCGCAATCACGAAGAGGAGGACGAGCACCCGCTTGCGCTCGCTCGCAGTCATTGGCGGGGCCTTCTCGCGTTCGCGCCGGACCGGGCGGTCGTCTGGCAAATGCTTCTGGCCAAGAATGTAGCTGACGAGCGCGAGGAGCATCAGCACCGCCGCAACAGCAAAGCCCGTGTGCCAGCCATAAATGGCCGCGACCAGCCCCGTGACGAGAGGACCGCCGGCGGCACCAATGTTGATGCCTGTTGAGAAGATCGTGTAGCCACGGGACCGCATGGAATCATCGTCGCGCGGATAGAGCGATCCGACTTGCGCCGAGATATTTCCCTTGAGAAATCCGGAGCCGAGGATGAGCAGCAAGAGCGCGAGCAGAAACGTCGAATAAAACGACATCGCAAAATGGCCTGCGCTCATCAGCAGCACGCCAATCATAACTGTGCGCTTTGCCCCCAAGATCCGGTCAGCCACCCATCCGCCAAGCAGCGGGGTAAAATAGACCAGCCCAGCATACCAACCATAGACAATTGAGGCGAAGGCCAGGTCTGACATGGTGCCGTTAAACCCGATCAGACCCCTAAGTGTTGAGAGCCCAGCGACCTCAGTCGCATGTTTCGGCAGCAGATCTTTGACCATGTAAAGGGTCAGAAGCGCTGACATCCCATAAAAAGAAAAGCGTTCCCACGTCTCTGTGAACGCCAGATAGTAGACGCCCTTGGGATGGCCCCCAATCTGCTCGGAATGCTGCGCTGCGCTGTCCATCTGTATCCCCTCACTCTGCCCCGTAGTCCGTGCCCTCATATTTTCTCGAGACGTCCGCACCGAATGTCGCTCGGCAGGGTGTCAGTCAAAATGGGCATTCTCCCATCGCATGCGATGAGCGGATGTCATGGTCTTAGCGCTGGGGGTGGCTTGCGCAAGAGGGATAAAGACTTGAACCCTAGGTGAGATTTATCTCCCACTTTAGGCAGCCTTTTGGGCACAGCCAGCAGTGAGGAACATTCTGCTTTGCCTTGCTTTCGACCCATCCTCGGCAATGCGAAACGCAGCGACATGCCGGACCTGATTGGCGGAATTCCCTATGCGATCCATTGGCGGCGTGACATTCGAACTTGACTCGCGCTTGGGAATAGCTTGACTGACTGGGTGACGGCAGTTTCGATGCCATGTGTAACACTCAACGCTGCGGAAGAGACATGCAGGTCGACCCGATACTTCTGCGAGATATCCTGAGGTGAAGCCTCCGAAGTTTTCGGTGGCTAGGCCAGAACAGTCACGTGCAGCGGGGCGTGGTTCCATCCTGTTGGTTTGTGACCATGCCAGCAACTTCATTCCTGAAGATTTCGGTGCGCTTGGCCTTTCGCAATACGATCTGAACCGTCATTTCGCCTGGGACCCCGGTGCTGCGGAGGTGACCCGCCAGATCTCTCAGTTGCTCGACTGTCCGGCCATTCTGGCAACGGCGTCGCGCCTGCTGATTGATTGCAATCGCGATCCGGGCGATTGGGATTCCATCGTCGAGTTAGGGGAGGCTACGCCCATTCCCGGCAATGTGGGGCTCTCTCAGGCTGATCGCGCGGCGCGTGCTGAAGCCTATCATACGCCTTTTCATGAGTGCATCGAGGCGGCGCGGCTCAAGGGCGTTGACCGGCTGAAGGCGGTGGTTTCAATCCACAGCTTTACGCCGGAATATCAAGGCAAGCAGCGGCCTTGGCATATTGGCCTTGTCCATAATACCGATCACCGGCTGGCCCATAGCCTTGCGCTGCAACTGCGCGCGGAGGATCAGCTGACGGTCGGCGACAATGAACCATATGGGCCGGGCGACGGGGTCTATTACACCTTGACGCGCCATGCCGAGGGACACGGATTGGCTTCACTCATGATCGAGATCCGCAATGATCTGATCGCGACCGAGGCCGGACAATCCGCTTGGGCACAAAGGCTTGCGCCGATGCTGCTGAGGGCGGTCGAGGGTCTGGACGCCAGACAGGCCGCCTAGTTGGAAACTGGAAAAGGGGGATAAATCATGTCAAAACAGGATGATACAATTCACTCAGAAGATGTGCAGACGCTGCATAATATGGGGTACGCTCAGGAATTGTCCCGACGCATGGGGCATTTTTCCAATTTCGCAATTTCGTTTTCGATCATCTGCATCCTGTCTGGCGGGATCAATTCGCTCGGCCAGGGCACCAGCGGTGCCGGTGGTGCGGCACTTGGGATCGGCTGGATCGTCGGCGGTCTGGCGGCGCTCCTGTTTGCGCTTGGCATGGCCCAGCTGTCCTCCGCCTTTCCAACGGCAGGCGGACTGTATCACTGGAGTTCAATTCTGGGCGGCCGCTTTTGGGGTTGGTTGACCGCTTGGCTCAATCTCATTGGGCTCATCACGGTGCTGGCGGCGATCAACGTCGGTACGTTCAACTTCTTCGTAGGCTCCTTTGGCGGGTTTGTGGGGATTGAGGCTGGCTATTGGTCACAACTCATCTTCCTGATCGTGATGACCGGCATTCAGGCGCTCATCAACCATCTGGGCATTAAGGCGACGACCAAGCTGACCGATCTGTCCGGATATTTGATCCTGGCAGGGGCTGTCCTGCTGACCGTCTCCCTCTTAGCCTATGCGCCGAGCCATGATTTCAGCCGCTTGTGGACGTTCACCAACTATTCCGGTTCGGCCGGGGGCGATGTCTGGCCCGAAACCAGCTCGCTGATGTTGATCTTCTTCCTCGGCCTGTTGCTGCCGATCTACACGCTGACTGGCTATGATGCGTCGGCGCATACGTCGGAAGAAACCGTCGGCGCCGCCAAAAAGGTACCGACTGCGATCATTCATTCTGTGTTCTGGGCAGCATTGTTTGCTTGGATGTTCTCCAGCGCCTTTGTCCTTGCCATCCCGGATATGGATGAGGCCGCCAAGCAGGGTTGGAATGTGTTCTTCTATGTGATGGACGTAACGATCCCGCCCGCGCTTAAATATTTCCTTTATGCCATCATCCTCGTGGCCCAGTTTATCTGTGGTTTGGCCACGGTCACATCGGCATCGCGTATGACCTTTGCCTTTGCGCGGGACGATGGTTTGCCGGGCTCGCGTTACCTCAAGACGATCAGTCCGAAATACCGGACACCGGTCCATGCGATCTGGACCAGTGCGGCGCTTGCGGTTGGGTTTACGTCTTTTGCTGGAGCCTATTCGGTGGCCGTCGCAGTGACCTCAATCGCGCTCTATCTGTCTTATGCAATGCCGATTGCGGCGGGCCTGTTCGCCTATGGCAACAGCTGGCAGAAAATGGGTCCGTGGGACATGGGGCCTGCGTTCCGCATCGTCGCTGTGCTGTGCATCGGGATTGCCGGTGTGATCTTCTACGTCGGCGTGCAGCCACCGAATGATTTCGCTTTGACTGTCCTTGGAGCCATTGCGGTGCTGACACTCCTTGCGTGGTTCGGCATTGAGAATAAGCGGTTCAAGGGCCCACCGGTCGGGGATCGGATTTCGGCCCGCGCGAAAGAAATTGCTGCCGCCGAAGCCGCTGTTGGCGAGGCTTAGGATGAGGGGTGGGGGAGGCCCCCGAGAAGCGGCCTTCCCCTAGCTCTGCATGACAGATTGAGGTTTGATACGAATGACGAAGACCAGCGCGCCGCGCACAGCGGACGAACTCAAAGCCTATGTTGAGCAATCGCCGATGCCTTATGCCAAGGTCGGTGTGTTCGATATCGATGGCGTGCTGCGCGGGAAGTATATGACGCGGGACAAGCTTGTCTCCTCGCTGGAACATGGCTTCGGCTTTTGTGACGTCGTGATGGGCTGGGACAGCCGTGACCAGTTGCTGGACAATGTGGAGATGACGGGCTGGCACACGGCCTATCCCGATGCCGAGGCGCGATTGCTGCCTGAGACAACCCGGCTGATCCCATTTGAAGACAATATGCCCCTCGTTCTGGGGGAGTTCTCGGGCCATATGGAGCCGGTCTGCCCGCGCTCCCTGCTTCGCCGCGTGTTGGAACGCGCAAATGCGATGGGCTTTGCGGTCAAATCCTCAGCCGAGTTCGAATTCTTCGTTTTTGATGAGACCCCCCACTCGGTCCGCGCGAAGAATTTTCGGAACCTCAACAACATTACGCCTGGTGAATTCGGCTATTCCATGATCCGCAACAGCGTGCACGCCGATTTCTATCATGAGTTGATGCAGCTCTGCCTCGACATGGATATGGAGATTGAAGGGCTACACACCGAAACTGGCCCCGGCGTGCTGGAGGCGGCCATCAAGTTCGACGACGCGATGGCCTCAGCTGACAAGGCTGCCCTGTTCAAAACCATGACAAAAATCTTGGCGCAAAAACGCGGCTGGATGGCGACCTTCATGGCCAAATGGTCGAACGACTGGCCTGGCCAGTCGGGCCATTTGCACATGTCGCTGGTAGACGAAAAGTCGGGCAGGCCGGTGTTCTATGATGCGGACAAGCCGCTGGGCATGTCCGATGCGATGCGCTGGTTTGTCGGCGGTCAACAGGCCCTGATGCCCGAATTTTTGAGCATGATCGCTTGCACCGTCAACAGCTATACCCGCCTGATCCCGGGGGCATGGGCCCCGACCAGCGCAAGCTGGGGGTACGAAAACCGCACCTGTGCGCTGCGCGTCATCGGCGGATCACCCAAGGCACAGCGGGTCGAATATCGGATCGCAGCCGCAGACATTAATCCTTACATCGCCTTTGCCGCCAGTATCGGCTCTGGCCTGTGGGGGATTGAGAACCGCATTGAGCCGACGGCCCCGATTGAGGGCAATGCCTATGCCAAGAAGTTCCCGGCGCGCATGGCCCTGCCGACGACATTGTGGGAAGCGGCCCAGCGCCTGAAGGCGTCAAAGCCTGCTCGGGCCCTGTTCGGTGACAAATTTGTTGATCATTATGCAGCGACCCGCGAATGGGAAGAACGCGAGGCGCGCAAGGCCATAACCGATTGGCAATTGGCGCGTTATTTCGAAATTATCTGATCTTAGGAAGCTCATGTCCCTGTTCACCTGCATTTCGCCTATCGATGATGGCATCCTTGCGACGCGTCCATTTGCTTCCGATGAAGAGGTGATCGCGGCCGTCGCTGCGGCGCGCACCGCGCAGCGGGATTGGCGTGATCAGCCCATCAGCGCCCGTGCGACGCTGTGTCAGGCATTTGTCGATGCGATGTTGTCGATGGAGGCGGAGATTGTGCCCGAACTCGCCCAGCAAATGGGGCGACCGGTGCGCTATGGCGCGGGCGAACTGCGCGGATTTGCGGAACGTGCCCGTCACATGATCGCAATTGCCGACAGCGCTCTGGCAAACATCGTACCAGATGCCATCGCCGGGCTTGAACGCTACATTACCCGTGAGCCGCTCGGGGTCGTGCTGACTGTTGCCCCTTGGAACTATCCTTATCTGACCGCCGTGAATTCGGTCGTGCCTGCGCTGATGGCCGGCAATGCCGTGATCCTGAAACATGCAGCACAGACTTTGCTGGTGGGCGAACGCTTTCAGAAGGCCGCCGACATGGCCGGCTTCCCCGCCGGGCTGTTCCGCAATTTGGCGCTGAGCCATGACCAGACATCGCAGCTGATCGGATCGCGCAAGGTGGACATGGTCTGCTTCACCGGTTCGGTTGAAGCGGGCAAGGTCATTGAGGGTGCTGCGGCCGGCGGCTTCATCAATGTCGGTCTGGAACTGGGCGGCAAAGATCCGGCCTATGTCCGTGCCGACGCCAACCTTGATTATGCCGTTGAAAATCTGGTGGACGGCGCCTTCTTCAACTCGGGGCAAAGCTGCTGCGGGATTGAACGAATTTACGTCCATGAAAGCCTGTTTGACGCCTTTGTCGAAGGCTTTGTTGCCCTCACGCACAGCTACGTTCTGGGCGATCCGCTGGACGCGGCCACAACCTTGGGGCCGATGGTCAAGGCGTCCGCTGCAGACTTTGTGCGCGGCCAGATAAAGGCTGCTGTGACGGCGGGTGCCAAGCCGCATATTGACCCCGCGTCCTTCGCGGCCGACGCCCTGGGCACGCCCTATATGGCGCCGCAAGTCCTGACCCAAGTGACGCACGATATGTCGGTGATGCGCGATGAGAGCTTTGGCCCGGTGGTCGGCATCATGAAAGTCTCGGATGATGCGGAGGCGATCCGCCTCATGAATGACAGCCCCTATGGCCTCAGCGCATCAATCTGGAGCGAGGATCCGAAGGCCGCAGAGCGCCTGTCCCGCGATCTTGAAACCGGAACCGTGTTCCTCAACCGCTGCGACTATCTTGATCCCGCTCTGGCTTGGACGGGCGTCAAGGACACGGGGCGCGGCGCGACACTCGGCGTCCTTGGCTATGAACATCTGACACGGCCAAAGTCCCATCATTTTCGTCTAAACACAAAGGGTTAATATGACTGCGCTGCTCAACGGAAACTGGAATTATCCAACCAAGATTTGGAGCGGTGCGGGCCGGATCGCTGATCTGGCTGAGGCTTGTGCTGTCGCCGGGATCACCCACCCGCTGATCGTCACGGATAAGGGGCTGGAGAATAGCAGCATTATCGCAACGGTGTGCGCCGTCCTCGCCAAGGCGGGCCTCGCCTCTGCGGTCTATGCCGAAGTCCAGGGCAATCCTGTTGGCAAGAATGTGGATGACGGCACCACGCTCTATCGCAGCGGCGGTCATGATGGCGTTATTGCCGTCGGCGGCGGCTCCGGGCTCGATGTGGGTAAGGCGATTGCCTTCATGGCGGGCCAAACCCGCCCGCTTTGGGATTTTGAGGATGTGGGCGACTGGTGGACACGCGCCGATCCGGACGGGATCGCGCCCGTCATTGCCGTGCCGACAACGTCAGGCACCGGATCAGAAGTGGGCCGGGCGTCAGTTGTTGTCAAAGAAGACACCCACGAAAAGAAGATCATCTTCCACCCGAAAATGCTCCCGGTTGTCGTGATTGCGGATCCGGAGCTAACCGTTGGTCTGCCCGCGCACATCACGGCGGCCACGGGGATGGATGCCTTTGTCCATTGCTTCGAGGCGTATTGCGCGCCGGGATTTCATCCGATGGCAGACGGCATTGCGCTCGAAGGGATGCGGCTGGTCAAGGATTACCTGCCCCGCGCTTATGCAGATGGCAGCGACATCGAAGCGCGCTCTCGCATGCTGGCGGCAGCGAGCATGGGGGCCACGGCGTTCCAGAAGGGTTTGGGTGCAGTCCATTCCATCTCGCATCCGGTCGGCGCTTTCTACAACACCCATCACGGCCTCACCAACGCGATCGTGCTGCCTTATGTGATGGCCTTCAACCGTCCAGACATTGAAGACAAAATGGTCGCGTTGGCCCGCTATCTTGGGCTGGAAGGGACGGGCTTTGATGCGGTTTATGCCTGGGTCCTCGCTTTCCGCGCGCAAATGGGCATTCCCGGCAACCTCGGTGAAATTGGTGTTCCCGATGATCAGGCCGAAACCATTGGGGATCACGCCCAGCGGGATCCTTCGACCGGTGGAAATCCGCGCGCGACAACCCCAGCGGACATGACGGCCATCTTCAAGGCGGCGGTCGCAGGAAAGCAATAATGGGCTCAGCGATATCCGCTTAGGCGAGGAAACTCTCTAATTCCGCTACCTGATCGGCTGTGAAGTGCAGGCCCAGCTTGCTGCGCCGCCATAAAATGTCTTCCGCGGACAGGGCCCATTCCCGCTCAACAAGATAGCGGACTTCCCGCGCCGTCAAACCGTGGCCGAAATGTTGCCCGCAGTCCGCAAGCGATTTGGCGTCACCGAGAATATGTGCGGTGAGGGTGCCATAACTGCGGACCATGCGGGTCGCCCAGCTGTGTTCAAGGAAGGGATAGAGCCGGACAATTTCGTCGACCAGTTTTGCCGCACCGTCGATCGGGAAGTCTCCGCCGGGAAGCGCTGCCGTGTCGGTCCAATGCGCGGCTGACAAATTCGAGAGGCGCGGTGCCAGCAGATCAACGGCTTCCTGCGCGAGGTGGCGGTATGTGGTGATCTTGCCACCAAAAATGGACAGCATCGGTGCGCCGTCTGCCTCAGCCGTCATGTCGAGCCGGTAGCCGCGCGTGGCCGCCTCGGGCTTTTCCGAACCATCATCGAAAAGGGGCCGGACGCCGGAGAACGTCCAGATCGCGTCACTGGGAGAGATTGCCTTTTCGAAGTAGAAGTTCACGCCATCACACAGATAGGCGATTTCCTCTTCACTGGCCTGGACCTTGTCTGGCCCCGCTTCATGATCGCGGTCTGTTGTGCCCACCAGCGTGAAATCTTGCTCATAGGGAATGGCAAAGAAGATGCGCCCGTCCGGTAGCTGGAAGAAGTAAGAGAAATCATGATCAAACAGCTTGGGCAGGACGATGTGGGACCCGCGCACGAGGCGGATACGGCCGGAGCTGCGCGCTTCTGAGCGATCGAGCAAGTTCATCACAGACGGGCCAGCGGCGTTGACCACGGCGCGCGCGGTGAACGTGCCAGATGTTGTCGTGATCTCCCACGCATCCGCTGTGCGCACGAGCCGCTCCACCTTGCAGCGAGTCCGAACCTCGGCACCACGATCTGCCGCATCGCGGGCGTTCAGCACCACCAGCCGGGCATCGTCGACCCAGCAATCGGAATAGGTGAAGGCATTCTTGAACTGCGGTTTCAGGGCCTTTCCAGCCTCATGGTGGCGCAGATCAATGCTCTTCGTGGGGGCGAGCTTCTTACGTCCGCCGATATGGTCGTACAGAAACAATCCCAACCGCAGGAGCCAGCGAGGACGGAGCCCTGCCACATGAGGCAGCACGAAGCGCATGGGCCAGATGATGTGCGGGGCGATGGACCAGAGACGCTCTCGCTCGCTCAAGGCTTCCCGGACGAGGGAAAATTCATAATGTTCAAGATAGCGCAGTCCGCCATGAATGAGCTTGGTGGAGGCAGACGACGTCCCGCTCGCCAAATCCGCCGCTTCAAGCAGCAGGACGCGTGCGCCGCGCCCCGCTGCGTCGCGGGCAATTCCGGATCCGTTGACCCCGCCGCCGATAACGGCAATGTCATATGGTGTCGGATCACCGGTCATAGCAGACCCGCAATGCATCGTGCTGGAACTGAGGGACTAGAACGATACATTGTATATCAGCGCTCCGACTTTCTGACGCTATTTGAAAACGACCGTGCGATTGCCGTTGAGCATCACCCGATGTTCGCTGTGAAGCTTGACTGCGCGGGCGAGGACACGGCTTTCGGTATCTTGCCCCTGCGCAATCAAGTCTTCGACCGTATCTGAATGATCAACGATGGACACGTCTTGCGTGATGATCGGCCCTTCATCAAGGTCTGCTGTCACATAATGTGCCGTGGCGCCG
>JBBATT010000067.1:0-9693 GCA_040398605.1 Chakrabartia sp. | reverse complement strand
CGGTGGCCGTCGCCTCGTGATCAGCGCGGACCGTGCGCCTCATGCGCTCGACGGGGTGGAAGGACGTATCCTCTGCCGCCTGACGAAGGGCCTTGTCGCCGATATTGGCGCGCCGGACTTTACGCTGCGCCGCGCGATCTTGACCGCAAAGGTCGCTGGCCTTGGCCTTGATTTGCCCGGGGATGTGGTGGATTTGCTCGCCACGCGGATTGTCAGCAACATTCGGGAGCTTGAAGGCGGTCTCAATCGTCTGGTCGCTTACTCGCAGCTGCACAGCCGCCCGATTGACGAAGCCTTTGCCGAAGAAGTTCTGGCGGAAATGTTCCGCGCGAGCCGCAGGCGGATCACGATTGATGAAATTCAGCGTCGGGTGTCAGAACATTACCGCATCCGTCAGGCAGAGATGGTGTCGGCCCGTCGTGCGCGTGAAGTTGCGCGGCCACGTCAGGTCGCCATGTATCTCGCCAAGCAGTTGACGCCGCGGTCGTTGCCGGAGATTGGCCGCAAGTTCGGCGGACGGGATCACACCACGGTTATCCATGCCATTCGCCAGATCGAACGCCTGCGCGGCATTGATACAGACATTGATGCTGACGTCCGCACCCTGATGCGCGATTTGGAAGGCTAAGAGTTCTGGGTTTAGCGTCGGTTTCCGGCGTTTACGTCAACCTTGGCTTTACCCTTTTTCGCTACAGCCAATACAAATTGGCCGAAGGAAAAGGGTGTCTCTTGCCAGACTCCGCAGAACATAATGTCGACTGGACTGCTTTTGCGCAGGCACGCCGTGATCTTGGCGACGGTTTTGTGCGCCTTTTCGGCTATTTTCAGGAAGATGGGGCCAAAGCCATTGCGGCCATCGAAGGCGCTGTGCGCCAGGGGCAGGCGGCCCCCATCGTCCTTCCGGCGCATAAGCTGAAATCCGAAGCCCGTGAATTTGGCGCCGTGGCACTCGCAGCGCTCGCAGAAGACATTGAACTGAGCGCGCGCGACTGTGTCGAATGGCGCCAGAACCCGGCGGATCTCGTTGAACAGGTCGTGGCCCTCCGCCCGCTTTATGAAGCGACGGTGCAGGCCATTGACGAAGCGACCAATCCGCTCAAATCGCGTCGCCCGGCTTTTGGTGCCGCCAGCCGCTAACGCCTGACGGGGCGGGGGATCAGTCCTCTGCCGGCTTGGACTGCAACTGGATGTAATTGTGTAGCCCCATCTGGCGGATCATTTCGAACTGTGTCTCCAGCACGTCGACATGATGTTCTTCATTTTCCAGAATGTGCGCAAACAGATCACGGCTCACATAGTCGCGCACGGATTCGCAATGCTGGATGGCATCGCGCAGAAGGGGAATGGCTTCCTCTTCCAACTCCAAATCGGCCTTCAGAACCTCTTCGACATTCTCACCGATGCGCAGGCGGCCAAGTGACTGGAAATTGGGAAGCCCATCGAGAAACAGGATGCGCTCCGCCAACTTGTCGGCGTGCTTCATCTCATCGATGGATTCGCCATATTCAAACTTGGCAAGCTTCGACATGCCCCAGTTATCCAGCATCCGATAATGGAGAAAATACTGGTTGATGGCCGTCAGCTCATTCTTGAGCGCTTCATTCAGAAATTCGATGACCTTCTTGTCGCCGCGCACGTGCGTGTCTCCTCGGGTGATGGAGGGGGATGCTATCAATGAAAAATCAGATGGACCAGCCTCAGCAGGCGGCAGAACGTTCCGTGCGGATAATTTCATGCGCAAAGGGGATGCACGCACCACATTTGACCTGACAGCCCAGCGACCGATAGGCGCGGGCAGGGCTTTTGGCGCCCGTGCGTGCGGCTTCCCGGACATCTTTTTCACGTAAAGCGTTACAGACGCAAACGACCATCACTTGCTCCACTATTGCGACTCGTTCGCTACAGTAAATGCAAATGCTTCGCAATAGTGAAATTCAAAGAGTCAGAAGTAGCGCGCAAATCCGAAGCGAACGCGGTGCCGGTCATTCTTGTAAAGCGTCAGCGAACTGTCGGTCCGGTTGAAATCATAGGTGACAGACGGCGAGAAGCCCCAGAAGCGCAATGACCTCAGCCCGACCTGCGCCCGCGCATTATACCGCCAGTCCTTGCGTGGATCGGCTGAGAAGAGCGGCAACGGCGCATCATAGGCTGCGCGGGAAATGCCGCCCGAAAGCCCAATCGAAATGCCCAGGGGAAGGTCCCCCATGATGCCCATGTTGGTGCCGATTTCATGGCCCGAAAAGGATTTGGAGTTCAAAAGCTCTCGGCGGCCAAAGACCGAGACATAGCCAATCATGGAGGATGCGATCACCCGTTCATAGGTGGTCTGGGCAGACAGGCTCCAGCCGGTATAAGCGTCTGAGAAGCCCGATTTTGCATAGCGCGCATCGATGTTGAGGCCGAGACGGTGTCCGCTGTCAAAGTCATGCTGGAAGCCGAGGCGCGCGCCGCCGCCGGTGCTGGCACTCTTGCCGCCAAACCAGCGCTGCAAGCCAAGGCCCTGAACCGTCAGGCGGTTGTTTTCGCTCAACTGGATTTCGGGGCCAGCGGCAAATTGCAGCGCGAAATCATCGGCGGCTTTGCCCTCGTAATTCATCGCCTGGCCGTCGGTTTCGATCAGAAGCTTGGTGCTGCCGGACAGGCGGGTGCGGTAGGAACTGCTGACAACCATGCTCTGGCCGATGCCAGACCGTTGCCGTGCCGTGGGATCAAGCGTGAGTGGGATCAGGAAGCCACCAAAGTTGACGTCCACCGATTCGGCGTTGGTGCCATTGGTGATGTTGCTGTCCGGCGCCAGGCCAACATCCACCGTCAGATCAAAGCTCCGGCGGTCGCGCAGCAGGCCGCGCGTGGTGCGGATGGAGCGGACGACCTCGTCCGGCAGGTTCTTGTCTTCTTGGGCCAGACGGAAGTGATGATCAGCGCTGCCATATTTGCCCTTCATCTGAAGCGCGCGGGCGAGCTCCAGACGGACGCGGGTCTGTTCGGGGTGGTCGACAAGGACAGTGCGGAACAGCCCGATGGCGTCATCCAGCTGGCCTTGTTCAATGGCCGAATAGCCTTGCAGGAACCGACGTTCCATGGCGAACTTGGGTGTGGCCTCTAACGCCTTCAGCAATGGGGCCGCATCGGCAAAGAGATGCAGCGAGACCAGCCGATCGGCTTCGGTCAAGAGCTGTTCGGCCGTCACCCGATAGGTGCATTGGGTGGCGTCACACGCAGGTGTGTGGGTGTCGGTCGTGTCGGCAAGGGCAGGCGATGCGAACATCGCCACCGCCAGCCCGACAAGACCGGTCAGTTTGCGCATCAGGCGCATCTTGCTTAGCGCGCGCCAGTGAAGGCACCGAGAATGTCGATACGCTGGTCCGGCGTACCACCCACGATGCGGAACCCGCCGCCGACTTCCTGAGCTGTTGGACCATAAAAGGCGCCGTCAATGCTGGAGCCTGCGATCACAAGGTCGCTTCGAACGCCAGCATTTGTGAAATAGGCGCCGGTGATTTGGCCAAGGAACCCGCCCGATTTGATGAGATCGAGACGGCCACTTCCGTTTGCTGTGAAGACTGCGCCGGCGGGCATTGCGACGAACTGATTGGAGTGAAGGTCAAAGCCGGCCGGGCCGATGTTTGCGGTCACGTTGAGCGAGAATGTGTTGGCCGCAAAATCAACGGTTGTCGTGGAGGTGCCGTCCATCCACTGAAAATAGGTGGGCGTGAATATGTCAATGTCGGTCAACGGGTTGTAGACCATCGACGCGATCATCTGGCCGGTGAAGGTGCCGGTCCCAGTTGTTGGCACGGCCCCGTTGCTTGATTTTTCGCCATAGACGAAGGCCGCACGCTTGCGCTCATACTGGGTCTCGATGAACGTGCCGCCACGGCCATCATCCTTTGCAACCTGGTTCAGCTTGTTGCGCATGTAACCGGCATAGGTGACGTATTTCGTTGTCGTTCCTGGCTTCTGATAGAAGAAGGTCTGGAAGTTTTCAGAATAGCCATCTTGATTAAAGTTGCCGCTGCGCGAGCCGTTTTCGAAGTAGAGAACGCCTTTTGATTCAAGGTTAGGCGTGCCGGACTGGGGCTGAATGGCGCCTCCAAAGGCTGTACGGTGGATGGGATCCTGAAAGCGTGTGTTGAGGTCTGTGCCGGTTTTGACAGACAAAACGGCCAAATCGAAAATGCCATCGCGTGGGTTGAAGGTGATCTGGTAACCCGTATCGCGCACTGTATTGGCATCACCCGAATAGAGCTGGCTATACTGCTGGGATCCGGGCTGCGTCGCGAAGGCATAGTGCTGCACACCGCCTGTAGCCTGATACGTCTTCGGCTCCGTCGGGTTGACGAAGGTATGTGTGCTGGTGGAGCCGGTGCCAAGTCCGCCACCCCCTGCAACAGCCGAGCCACCTACGGTGACCGGTCCGCCGCCGCCGCAGGCTGCAAGGCTGGTGGTGCCAAGAAGGATCAGGATCTTACGCATTGGATTCCCCTCAATTCAGTCGGGGTAGAGCTATCCAAATTAGGTTAATTTCCTGTGAAGGCGGGTTAACGCCACGTCGTTTTCGCCGCTCGTCGAACCAGTTCGGCTGTTTGTCGTGCCATTTTGGCGTTCGTTGATGGGCATTGCTGTCTCGTCGAGCACCGCGCGACGGCGGCTCGCAGAGTCGCCTATCCAGTGACTGCGCGGCGGACCTGATGGCTCCATCCCGACCAGAAGACGGTCCGCCCGCACTGCCCATCTTCTGGGTCCGGTGGGGGATCGGACGAGACGTTTGGCAGAGGTGCAACCCAATGATGATTTTTAAGGAGTCCCCCAATGTTCAATGCATCCAAGATCACGTCCGCCGCCCTCGCACTTGCGATCCTTGCCCCTATCCCCGCGATGGCTGAAACGGTTTCGGTTTCCGTCCGCTATGCGGATCTCGACCTGTCGAGCGCCGATGGCCAGCGTGCTTTCAACCGCCGAATTGCAGCGGCCGGCCGCCAGATTTGCGGCGTCGTTGACAGCGAACGAGATTTGTCACGCCGTGCCTCCATCAGCAAATGCCTGTCGGAGGTCCGCTCGTCGGCAGAGCCGGCCCGGTTGGCGGCCATTGCAGTTAAGGCGCGCGCCATCTCCTAACCAGACCCTCCCCAAGAGGCGAGGCGGCTGCCCCATCCCGGCAGCCGCCTCAATTTTTGCGTTAGAAGGGGAAAACGCTCAGCGGCGGAGCATGTCTTTGGCGGATTGCAGATAGGTCCGGCCAATGCGGACGGTATCGCCATCAACCAGTTCTGCATGCCAGGCGCCGGCACGGTCATGGCCCAGGCTGCGGATACGATCCCGCCGAACAATCACAGACCGGTGCAGGCGAATGAACATCTCCGGGTCGAGGCGGGTGTCCAGACCTGCCATTGTGTGGTGGAGCAGGTAATTCCGTCCGCAGCTATGCAAGCGCACATAATCCCGCTCGGCATCAATCCGTTCAATGTCGGAAGCGGCGACGCGGACCATCTCGCTTCGGTGCGGGACCCAAAACTCCTTCACATAATCGGTGACCAGTGGCGGTGCGGCATAGATGGCGCGTCTTTCCCGCACCCGGTCCACCGCGCGGGCCAGCCGTTCGGCAGCAACTGGCTTCAGCAGATAGTCGACGGCCGACAGGTCAAACGCTTCTACTGCAAATCCATCAAAAGCGGTCACGAAGATGATGGCAGGGGGAGGGCCCTTTGCCTTGTCCCACGCCTCGGCGACGCGCCGGGCAACGGAAATGCCGTCACCATCGGGCATGGCGATGTCGAGCAGGATCAGATCGGGGCATAAGGCCTGCGCCATGCGGATGGCAGCACCCCCGTCGCTCGCGGTCCCGGCCAGCACGAGGCCCGGAATCTCAGAACACAGCAGCTGGATGCGTTCGACCGCCAAGGGCTCATCATCGGCGATCAGGGTGCGCAACGGCACTGGATCAGGCATGGCTGTTCCTCGGCAGGGTCAGGGTCACGCGGAAATGGGCGGCATCGGGTCGGTCGACCTGCATGGAGGCTGCGTCGCCAAAGCGGGCGGCAAGGCGGCTGCGGACGTTCGACAGGCCAATGCCAGCGCCATTTTCATCCGGTGTTGTCCCGGCCGCGCCGTCATTGGAAACGGTGATGCGAAGTTCATCACCCATGGCCATGGCCTCAATGGCCACTGTGACTGTGCCGGTAGACCGGGCCACGCCGTGCTTGATCGCATTTTCAACAATGGGCTGGAGGATCAGACCCGGCACCGGCCAGTCGCGAATGGCAGCGGGCAGATCAATTTGCACCTCCAGCCTTTTGGGAAAGCGGATGGCCTCTATGTCGAGATATAAACGCTGGAGGGCGATTTCATCTTCCAACGGAACATCAACCGTCGGGTCGCCAGAAAGGCTGCTGCGGAAGAAGGTCGACAGGTTCATGATCATCGCCTCTGCCTCCTTATTGCGGCCGGTGATGACGAGCGAACTTAAGGAATTGAGCGTGTTGAACAGGAAGTGCGGATTGACCTGATAGCGTAGCGCGCGAAGCTCAGCCTGTTGTGCGGCCTGCGCGAACTCGGCGGCGCGGCGCTCGCTTGCCCCCACATCCTTGGCGAAGGTCAACGCCAGATAGAAGGAGGCCCAGGCGACAAGGAAGAAATAGCGGGAGATCGAAAGCTCAGCAATTTCCTTTAGATAATGCAGGCCAGAGGAGTCCTTCGGCATTTTTTCATCTAGAAGGTCGATTGGTTCGTAGACATTGAAAAAGTAATAGTTGATCGCCGCAATGCTGATCGCCGCCGGCACCGCAAGGAGCATGGCAGCCGCGATGCGCGTGCCGAGCGGACGCCGGTCGAGCAGGCGGACCAACTGCCACAACAGGATCGTCACCAGCACCCCGATGCCGGAGACAATCAGTCGGCGTGTCAGCAATTCGCCCTGCATCGGGAAATCGAGGATCGCCGCACGGGCGGTGACGATGCCGACGTAAAACAGCCAGAAGCCCAAGATGGAGGCGAAAACAACGATGTTGTCGAGCCTGTGTTCGGCCTCAGGCGCGCGGTCCTTAGGGAATACCATCGGACCACCATAAACGACCAAAGCGACAATTCCATGGATTTGGTCGAAATGGACCAGACGCTCGTCGATGCAGATCAATAGGTTCTTTGCAATTAACCAACTGCTAACCAGCCTGTGTCCATCATTAGCCCCGCAATCACAGGGGATTTGCCTGATGGCTTCAAGGTCACGACACAGCGCCGGCGCACGGGCACTTGATGAAATGAAGGAATTTGCAACCTTCCCCGCGGCTGCCCAGCGTTACATTCGCCGGTCGCTGGATGTTGCCTTCCACCGCACCGATGCCCTTGAGATTTGGTCACGGGAAGCCGAAGAACGTGTGAGCATCCAAAAGCAATTGGTCTGCTATAAAGCGCTTGTAGAGGTTCGTGCCCATGTGCCCGAAGATCTGGGGCTGGGCGCTGATCCTCTCTTTTTCGGCACGCTGGTGCAACTCAGCGAGTTTGATCTCCTGCAAGGTCGGCTGACGTCCTACGCGACCTATCGTTTTCTTTATGAACGATTGCTGGGCGCGACGATCCGGCCTTGGCTGTCTCCCGCCTTTTGCGCTGCCGCCAGTCTGCCGAGCCTTCATCCAAGCCTGCGCCGGATGCTCCTCAAATCAATGAGCGAGGCGGCTGCAACGTCCTCAACCTGGTCAGCGCGGGAGCCGAGCTTCTATCCCGAATGGGTGGAAAAGGACGAACTGACGGTCAAATGACCGGATTAGTCGCAGAGTTTGTGCAGCTTCCAAGCGATCCATGCTGACACGACGCACGAAGCGGCGATCAGGACCAACGTGTCTTCGATGGTGACACCCAGGGACGTCATGACCCCGAGCGAGAGCACCGCAACCACCATCGCACCTGAATTGACGATGTTGTTGGCAGCGACGGTCTTAGCGGTGTCAGCCTTGGACACAGTGGTGGTCAGGAAGGCATAAAGCGGCACCACAAACATGCCGCCGAAGATCGAAATGCCAAGCAGATCGATCATCAAATGATCTGCGCGCCCGATGGCGAGGAACTCTTTCCAATCATAGAGATCGACATGGGGATGGTTCCAGCCCTTGATCGTCCACCAGAAATCAAGAACGAACAGGCCCATCACAATCACCGCGGCGGGCGAGTAGCGCGCCGACACATCTTCCTTCAGCAGCCGGTTGATCGCGACAGACCCAATGGCGATACCGATTGAAAAAACGGCCATGAAAAGCGTCGCGACCGACTGGTCTGCGCCAAGCGCGTTTTTAACGAGCGGCGGGAATTGAGCCGCGAGAATGGCGCCAATGCCCCAGAAGAAGCTGATCGCGACAATCGCCATGAAGAGACGCGGAATGTGCATCGTATCGCGGACAAGGCGCCAGGAAGCGCGGAGCACATTATAGTCCAGCTTAACGCCATGATTGGCGATTTCTGGCGGGGCTGGCGGGACGAATTGCCCGCTGATCCGCCCAATGACTGCGACCCCCAGAACGGCAAACGCGGCCCAGTTTGAAGGCACGAGACCCCCGACGATCGTGCCGAGCAGGATGGCGATGTACGTGCCTGCTTCGACAAGGCCAGTGCCGCCCAGCACGTGCTTCATTTCAAGATGCTGGGGCAGAATTGCGTATTTGATAGGCCCAAAAAAGGCGGAGTGCACCCCCATGGCGAAGAGGGCGACGAGCAGAAGCGGGATCGAGTGGAAGAACAGGCCAATGCCGCCTGCAATCATGATCACGATTTCGGCGGTCTTGATGACGCGGATCATCCGGGCCTTGTCCATCGCATCTGCCAGCTGGCCGGCGATGGCGGAGAAGAGGAAGAAGGGCAGAATGAACACGCCGCTGGCCAGCGCGCTGAAATTGGCTTCCTGCGTCGGGTCGCTCAAAATGGTATAGGTGACAAGCACCACCATGCTCATCTTGTACATGTTGTCGTTGAACGCACCTAGAAACAGCGTCATGAACAGCGGCAGGAAGCGTCGCTGGCCGAGAAGCCTGAAGGAAGTTTGCATAGGCGAAAGGCCAACCTGACAGTGGAAATGTCGTGGCGCCGCATAGACCAGCTTTTCCCCGCCACGCAAACGCTTTAAGGGGGTTGGGTGTTAAACAGTCTTCCAAACATCCTGACGCTGTCACGGATCTTCGCCGTTCCCATCCTTGTGGCCCTTTTGTGGTATCCGGGTTGGGAGCTTGGTTATGGCCTTGCGTTCGGGCTTTATTGCCTGATGGGTATCACCGATTATTTCGATGGCTACCTCGCCCGTGCGCAGGGAACCGTTTCAAAAATGGGCATTTTCTTGGACCCCATCGCCGACAAGATCATGATCGCGGAGGTCATCCTGATGCTGGTCTACACGCGCGATATTGCTGGTTGGCATATCATTGCGGCCCTTGTCATCCTGCTTCGGGAGATTGCGGTCTCCGGTTTGCGGGAGTTTTTGGCCGATTTGCGGGTGTCCATGCCGGTGACTCGCTTCGCCAAATGGAAGACGACGTTCCAGCTCGTTTCGCTGGGTGCGTTGATTCTGGCAGGCGCCTTTCCGGCCGAAGAATGGATCAAACTAACCGGCCTCGTCTCGCTTTGGGCTGCAGCGGCGCTCACGGCCATCACTGGCTGGGACTATCTGCGCGTCGGCATCAAGCACATGGATTGAGCGGTGGCGCTCGACATCCT
>JBBATT010000066.1:0-9718 GCA_040398605.1 Chakrabartia sp. | reverse complement strand
GAAATAACCTAATGTCTAGTAGACATTAGAGCAACCCCGATGGGGACTTAACTTTTCAGATATGCGCCCCTATATCAGTCCTGCCGGGTTCGCCCGGCTATGGTGATAAATTGTGCCGTGTAATAGATGCAGCGGACCCGGGGGCGGTACCCGGCGGCTCCACCATTTGCCCCGCTTCGGCAGGGCACATGACGGGGCCGAAACAGCATCGACGTGTGTTGAAAGACGGTGTTTTTGCCCGGCCTGAATGAGCCGTAAAACCGTTCAAAACCTATAAGTGCCAACGATAACGAAGCACTTGCTCTGGCTGCGTAACTAAGGGCCTTCGTGGCCTGAAGTTATCCAAATAGAACACGGCGGGGACTGCGCCGGGTAACAGAAGCAGAAACCGGCGGCCTGGGGGTGCCGAGCAACAGAAACCCCCACCTTCCCAAATTTGATCTGAACCGGGACTCAGTCCTTGGCGACGCGCCACATGCGGTAGGGTGAGCCTGCAGGCAGCGACACAGGCGTCAGCCAGTCCGGCGCGATGCCTTTTTCCAGCCGGGCATAGAGCCCATTGCGCGCCGCCCTGCGGTGGTTGCTCGCCTCCGGACTGTTCACGCAGATCAGAACATAATCGGCATGATGCGCACGAATGATGGGGCGCGCCACTTCGGGTGACCCGCGAAATGCATGGTAGACATCGAGGATGGCGTCGCCATTGCGGTGATAGGGGCCGGTAATCGCCTTATGCGGCGTCATCGCAATCAGGCGCGGCCCCAAATCCACAAAGGTAAACACAACGCCAGGTGGCAGCTTGGCGATGGGCCGGAGCGCCGAGAGCGTCGGGCAGCGGGCATCGGCGCTGTTCACAGCCTCCAGCTTAGCGGAGGGCCGCTGGATGGGGGCGTAAGTGAAGACGAAGTTCACGATCATGCCAGAGATCACAAGGAAGGACAGGATGACGCCGAACACGCGGACGACAAAGCGGGAGGAGCGGGCAAAGCGCGGCACAAAATGCCAAGCGAGTGCGGTGGCCCCCGGCACAGCCAGCAACTGCGCCCCGGCGCCAGCGCGCGTCTGCCACATGAGCAGGCAGACCGATGCCAAGTTGAGCAGCGCAAATGGCCCCCAGAGCAAAACATGGTCGCGGTCCCGCCGCAACATCCAGACACTGCCGATCAAGCCCATCACCGGCAGGGCCGCAGTCGAGGTCGCCGTCTTCAGCGTCTGTTCGTAAAGCGGCTTCACTTCCTTGATGTTGACGAACCACATCCGGTACAGTTCGTCCGAAATGCCTTCCGGTCGGCCGAGGCATTGCGGCCAGACGAGCACGAACGCCGCAACGATCACCGCCCCGCCCAAGGAGGCTGCCGCCAGCCGCGCCCATGGTTGCGCCGCACGGAGATAGGACAGCAGGACGATAACGGCACCCGCCAGCACCATGACCGAAAGCCAGACCGGTGACAGTGCGTCGCAGCGCGGTGCGCGGTTCGCCTCTGATGCGAAGATGAGGAAGCCCAGCGCCGTACCCGCTGCAAGCGCGATGCCATATGCGCGGATGAGCGGCGCTTCCCGTTGGTCGATAATCCAGCGCAGCGCGCAGAATCCGCCTGCCAGCGCCAAATAGGGCAGCATCTCCAGCCCGATGGCCAGCGAGGCGGCGGAAGCCAGCCCGACCGTCAGCCCGCCGCGCACGCGCCGGTCATCGACCAACCCCGCCAGCGTCAACGCAAGGAAGGCCAATTGCCAGCCATGATGGTCAATCCGCGTCGGCATGAACATGTTCATCGTCGATGGCGCACAGATGAGAAGGGCGGCGGCAAAGGCCCATGCCCTTTTGTCGACAAGCCGCCGTGCGGTGAGGCAAATGCCCGTCATCGCCACGCCAAAGGGCAGCATAGGCGCGATGGCAACAGCTGCCTTCTCCGCTGCCAGCGCGCCGATAAACGGCTTTACGATTAGAATAATGGCCGCGATCGGCAGGTCCACCAACCGTGACCAGTGAACGTCTATCCCGACCGGCGGATTGAGCCTGTATTGGCGCAGATCATACCAGCCCTGCCCGCCCAGCCAGCTTTCCACCTGCGCCAGCCGCAGATTGTCATCGGTGTCGGCAAGGATAAGGAAGTCGATGTTCGCCCAGCGAAAAGCGACAAGGGCACAGCACATCAGCAGCCAGATCAACAGCATCCAGCGCTTCCAGTGCGCGTCGTCGTGAGGATTGCCCGTTTGCATGCGCTAGAAACCGCCCTTAAAGGCTCGGCGCGAAAGGGCAAGCGGGGCGAGAGTGACGGATCAGGAAAGACAGGAACGCGCAAAGCTGATCGGGCAGGTCATCCGCTTCGGGATGGTCGGCGGCTTGCTGACTGTGCTTGTGGCGGCAGCCTATTGGTCCGTGGCGGAATTCCTCGCGATTGACCCGATGGTATCGATGACGCTCGTCTATCTGGTCTTCACTGGCCTAGGCTATGTCCTGCACAGCCGGGTGAGCTTCAAAGACCATGGCACGCGGGACCAGATGCACATCCGCACCGTCCGCTTCTTCATCACAAATACCGTGGGGTTCGCGTCGAACCAGTTTTTCGTCTGGCTTCTCGTCAAGGTGATGGGCGGCCCGACCTGGTGGCCCGTCATTCCCATCATCTTTGTAACCCCTTTATTGACCTTCACATTGAACCGCCGCTGGGTTTTCGGCTGAGGCCCCGTCTGCTAACGACGCCTGCGCGATAGAAAGAATATCCATGGAAACTAGGTCCACTGCTGCACCGATCCTGTCGGTGGTCGTCCCCGTCAAGAACGAGGAAGTGGCCATCCAGACCTTCGTCACGCGCGTTTCCGCGGTGATTGAACGGCTGAATGACCCCGCAGCGCAGTCTTATGAAATCCTGTTCGTGGATGATGGCAGCACCGATACGACCATGGCCGCGATTGCCGCTGCCAATCAGCGCAACCCGCGCGTACGGTGCATTTCGCTCTCCCGCAATTTCGGGAAGGAAGCTGCGCTTTCCGCAGGACTTGATCATGCGCGCGGTCAGGCCGTGGTGCCAATGGATGTAGACCTGCAGGACCCGCCCGAAGTGCTGGGCGAAATGGTCTCCAAATGGCGGGCCGGTTTTGACACGATTTACGGTGTACGCCGCAATCGCGCGTCGGACAGCCTGCCCAAGCGACTGTCTGCCGATCTCTATTACAAAGCCCATAATCTGCTGAGCGCCGACAAAATCCCCGACCATGCAGGTGACTTCCGATTGCTCGACCGGCGCGTGGTCGATGTGCTGCGCACCCTTCCGGAACGCAACCGCTTCATGAAGGGGCTGTTTGCCTGGAGTGGTTTCAAGCAGACGTCGGTCGAGTATGACCGCGCCGAACGGACGCTGGGCGAAACCAAGTTCAAACCATGGAAACTTTGGACGCTGGCGATTGACGGGATCACGTCCTCGTCCACGGTGCCGTTGCGTATCTGGACCTATGTGGGCGCGACCATTGCCCTGCTGTCGTTCGTCTATGCTTTCATCATCATCGCCAAGGTGCTGGTCTTCGGCATTGGCGTGCCGGGCTATGCCTCACTGATGGTGGCCGTCTTGTTCTTTGGCGGGCTGCAATTGCTGTCGCTTGGCATCTTGGGTGAGTATGTGGGCCGCATCATGATCGAAACCAAGCAGCGCCCGCTCTACATCGTCCGCGACACCATTGGTCTGACCGAAGCCGAATCCGCGCGTGTTACCGGAAAGGTCGCCTGAGCCATGGACCGCGAAGTTTATGACCGCATGGCCGAACATGACGCCACCCATTGGTGGTATGTCGCGCGCCGCCAGATTCTCGCCCGCCTGATCGCCACCAAGATCAAGCCGCCCAAGGGGGCGCGCATCTTGGAAGTCGGCTGCGGCACAGGGCATAATTTCGGGATGCTCGGCGCTTTCGGGTCCATCGACGCCATCGAGATCGACGAAGGCGCCCGTGAGGTTGCCGAGGGTCGCCTCGGCAAGGCGATCCTGACAGCCCCCCTGCCCGGCCTCGATGGCATTGAGGACGGCGCTTATGACATCGTCGCTCTGCTCGATGTGCTGGAACACATCGTCGAGGATGAAGCTTCGCTCGCCAGCATCCGCGCCAAGCTGAAACCCGGCGGGCGCATCCTGCTGACGGTCCCTGCCAACCCGTGGATGTGGAGCGCACATGATACAGCGCACCATCACCATCGCCGCTACACGCTCGACAGTTTGAAGGCCGTTACAGCTAAGGCGGGATTGAAGATCCACCTGATGAGCCATTTCAACAGCCTGCTCTTCCCCGTGGCCGCCGTGGCGCGCCTCATCGGCAAGGCGATGGGCAAGCAGACCAGCGATGATCAGATGCCCTCCGCTCCGGTCAACGCCATCCTGACGCGCATCTTCGGGCTGGAAACGCACCTTGTCGGGCGTGTGCCGCTGCCCGTCGGCGTCTCGATCGTCGCTATTCTGTCGTAACGCGGTAGAGCGCACTGCGTCCTGATCGCCAGACAGGCTGAAGCCCGCGATCGTCCGCCGCCTCATCAGGCTGCTGAATAACCCAGACATAGTCGAACGCTGCACGTGGGAAGGTGGCGATGGCCAGCGGATAGGCCAGGCGTTCCCGCCGGGCGCAGGCAGTGACCGTCACGAACTGCGACGGGTCAGCCAAGAAGGGCGCGGCCTCTTGATAACGCACCGTCAGCAACTGCGCCCCCGCCGCCTGCCATTGATCATTGGTGAAGGCCTGTCTGCGGACAATGGCCATGCTCGGCAGATGATCGAGCCTGTGCACGGCCCAATCGACGCGGCATGGCTTGCCGATCAGGGCCAGCACACGGGCGCCCTTTGGGATGTGATCAACCGCCGCAAGTTCCTGTGAAAAGCGCGTGTCATAGTCACGCAAGCTTACCGTGGTGCCAACCATGCGGACGCCGAAGAAGAGAAAAGCTGCCAACGCAATCCAGCGCGCGCCGTGTTGGGGCGCGCCTATCGCCAGCAGCGCCGTTGCCAGCGCAAAGGGCGCCAACCGCATGTCGGCATAAGCGGACCCAAGCAGGGCGAAGGGCATCAAAACGAACAACGCGGTCATGATCGTCGCGGCAAGGATCAGGGACCGTCCCTCAGGCCGGCGTCGCCGAACGCCCCAAGCCGCCAGCCCGCCCATCACGATCAGCCCGAGCAGAGCCACACTCCCCACGTCCAGCCATTCCCAGCGGTCGCGCAGGATGCTCATCACCCAGCGCTCTTTGAGCGGCCAATTGAACCATGTGTGACCAAAGGGCTGACCGCCTGCGCCGCCATCACCAAAGGTCAACGCCATGGGCAGGAGCGGCAACGCGAGGGGCACGCAGTTCCATCCGGCGGTCAGGAGGAGCGCAAACCAGCGCCGCCCTGCATCCCATTGCCGGATGAGTTCTGCGCTAAAGGCGAGCACACAGAGCAGCGCCCAGCCGAAGATATGCACCGTCCACAGACCAAGCGACAGTATCGCAAAGACGACGGCCCGCAGACGCAGCGATCCCGCCCGCGCCATCCGCAACCACAGGGCAAAGGCCAGAAACGCCAGCGCCATCGACAGCGAAAAGTTCACAAAGCCCCAGTTGAAGGCATAGTTATAAGCCAATGGCAGCGCGAAGATGGCAGTTGGCGGGATGCGCCCATGCACTTCCCGCGCAGTCGCCAGAAAGCCCGCCGCCGTCAACATCGGGATGGCGACAACGATGGCCTTGGTTGCAACCTCCACGCCCAATAAGGGGCCGAGCAGCTGAACCAAAATGTCCACGCCGAGATTGCCGATCCAGTGCCAGTCAAACGCATAATAGAGTGCGAGCAAACTGGATCGTCCGGCATCAAGCTGCACCGCATAGCGCCCCAAATGGCCAGGCAGATCCGTAAGGGGCGGGAGGGCGGGTCCCCATAAAGGGGCGCCAGACAAAAGGATCAGCAGCGCAACAATCGCGCGATGTTCCCACCAAGGCCTGACGTCCGACATGCCGCGTTGATAGCGGCTTGCCCCGCGCATGCAATCGAGGGCTTGCAACGGACCTGCCGACCGGTAGGACATAGGCTATGCAGGGGCAGCAGGATCATCGCCACCCGCGCCAATATATGGCGCTAACGCTTCTGGCCGTCGCCATCGGGCTTTACCTGCGGTTCGGCAATCTGCTCGGCAACCCGCTGTGGCTGGATGAGGCCTACACAGCCTTTGCCGCTGAAAAGGGGCTGGACTTCATCTGGCAGGTCACGCCGCAATATGAGGTGCACCCGCCCTTTTACTATGCCCTGATGAGCGTGTGGACACAGGCCCTCGGCACCTCGCTCTTGGCCTATCGTGCCGTCGGCATCATTGCAGGGCTGGCGTCTCTGCCTCTCCTCTGGATGATCGGCACGCAGATCGCCGGGCGCCTGCGCTGGACCGGCACCACCCTGCCTTGTCTGCTTATCGCCTTTGGGGCGCTCTCGCCCATCCTCGTGCAGATGAGCCGCGAAGTTCGGCCCTATCCGCTGATGATCCTTGGCTACGGGGTGGGCATCTTGATGTTGCTGCGGCTGGCGGATGGGCCCGCCCGAACAGCCGACCGCCTTGCGTATCTCGCCTGTCTGATCCTCATATTGTGGTTGCACACGCTCGGTCCGATCTTTGCCGGATCCTTGGCACTTGCCCTGCTGATCCTGACATGGCGCCGCAACTGGACGGCAAAGGACTATGCGGTTTTCCTTGTCCTGCATCTGACAGCGGGACTTTTCTGGGCGCCCGCAATTGCCATCCTACTCTACCAAGCGGATGGATGGGTTGAATCGAGCTGGCTTGGTTTCAGTTGGTCGGAGCTGCCCTCCGCAATCGCGCAAACTTATGGCGCGACGGGCTCCTTCGTCTCGATTGTCGCGCTGCTGTTGCTGGGAATGGGCCTGAGAGCCTTGCGGGTCGACGGGCGGTTGATGGCCGCGCTCGTCACGCTGGCGGCGCTCCCCGTGGCGGGAGCCTTGATTGCAACCTTGAGCATCGCGCCGGTCTTCATCCCGCGCACATTGAGCCCGGCCGCCATTCCGGCACTGGTTCTCATAGCGGTCGGCGCTTCTTATCTTGCAGGCCAGCGACCGCTGCTTGCCAAAAGCCTGCCTGCCATTTTTGCCCTCGCTCTCGCCATCACAGCCCTGCCGCTGGCGACCCGGCAGCGCGAACAGGATTGGTATGATGTCTATGCGAAAATGCAGCCGCTGATCCGCCCCGGCGATGTGATCCTCGCCTATCCCAATGAGAGCGCCCTTCCGCTGCGCTACGCAGCGCGGGACCGGGGGAGGTCCATTGCCATCCGCGCCCTCCCCGTCGAGGTTCCGGCACCACCGAACAGCGGACCTCACCCCACAGGCACGCGTGGTGTTGTTGCGGTCGACGCGCGATATATGCGCGCGACGACAAAGACACTCAGCACCGTCCCAACAATCTGGCTGGTGCAGATCAACCCACATCTTTTCGATGCAGAAGACCGCTTCGGTTCAATTCTCAGCCAAAGCCGAACGCTGCGTGTCGATTGGAAGACAGCCGATACGCGCGTGCGGGCTTTTACTCAGTCAGAGACCACGCCGTCCGAGCAGACGCAGCCTTAGGGCGTTAAGCTTGATAAAGCCCTGTGCGTCGCGCTGATCATAGGCGCCCGCATCATCTTCAAAGGTGACGATCTTTTCCGAATAGAGCGAGTTGGGCGACCGGCGGCCGACCACATGGACGCCGCCCTTATAGAGCTTCAGGCGGACCGTGCCCGATACGTGATGCTGGCTGTGGTCGATGGCGGCCTGCAGCATCTCCCGCTCTGGTGAGAACCAGAAGCCGTTATAGAGGAGCTCGGCATATTCCGGCATCAGCTTGTCCTTGAGGTGCGCAGCGCCCCGATCCAGCGTGATCGATTCAACACCGCGGTGCGCCAGATGCAAGATCGTGCCGCCGGGTGTCTCGTACATCCCGCGCGATTTCATGCCGACGAAGCGGTTTTCAACGAGATCGAGGCGCCCGATGCCATGGCGTTTGCCCAGCTCATTCAGCTTGGCGAGCAGCGTCGCAGGCGACATCCCTTCGCCATTGACGGCAACCGCATCGCCGCGTTCAAAATCAACGGTGATGTATTCCGGCGCGTCAGGTGCGTCTTCCGGGTTGTCGGTGCGCGAATAGACATAGTCGGGCACTTCTTCCCACGGGTCTTCCAGAACCTTGCCTTCAGACGAGGTGTGGAGAAGGTTGGCGTCGGTTGAGAACGGGCTTTCGCCGCGCTTGTCCTTGGGGACTTGAATCTGGTGCTTTTCGGCGAACTCGATGAGCGCTGAGCGGCTGTTCAAATCCCATTCGCGCCAAGGCGCGATCACTTTGATGTCCGGGTTCAGCGCATAATAGCCGAGTTCAAAACGAACCTGATCATTGCCTTTGCCGGTTGCGCCATGCGCCACTGCGTCGGCGCCAACCTTAGCCGCAATCTCGATCTGCTTCTTGGCGATAAGCGGGCGGGCAATCGACGTGCCGAGCAAATACAGACCTTCATAGAGCGCGTTGGCGCGCATCATTGGGAAGATGTAATCGCGGCAAAACTCCTCGCGAACGTCTTCGATGAAGATGTGTTCTTCCTTCACGCCGGACATGCGGGCCTTCTGGCGGGCGGGCTCTATCTCTTCGCCCTGCCCCAGATCAGCCGTGAAGGTCACAACTTCGCAGCCATAGGTCTGCTGGAGCCACTTCATGATGACGCTGGTGTCCAACCCGCCCGAATAGGCGAGGACAACGCGGTTGATGTCATGCTTGTCAGTCATGTGGGGGCTCTTCCTGTTCACCGAAACAACGGGTGCGCGACTAGGGCGGATCGGCCCCAAACGCAACCACGGCATGGGAATTCTGTACCCAGCCCAAAATAGAAAAGACCCCGCGGATGAAATCCACAGGGCCAGTTCTGCGTCGCATTTTTTCTTGTCTATGGGTGACGGCCCCCCAACCGGTGGGGTGGCTGAGGGGCCGTCCCGTCAATCCCTCAAAAGAGAGATTAGCGGAGCAGGTTGAGCACGCCCTGCTGGCTCTGGTTGGCCTGGGCGAGCATGGCCGTTGAAGCCTGAGCAAGGATCTGCGCTGAAGCGAGCTTTGTCGTTTCAACCGAGAAATCGGCGTCTTCGATGCGCGACTTGGATTCCGACAGGTTCGTCACGGTCGACGTCAGGTTGTTGACGGTCGAGTCCAGACGGTTCTGCACGGCACCGAGCGAGGCACGTTCCGTCGCAACCGTGTTGATCGCGTCATCGATGGCCGTCAGCGCGCTCGATGCATCCGCCGCCGAGTCGATCGATACCGTGCCAGCGTCGACGCCAAGGCCTGAAGACTGAAGGTCAGCAATCGTGATGTTGACCGACTGGCCCGAGTCAACACCGGTCTGGATGTCGAGGTCGGCCGTGCCGTCCAGCAGCGTCGTGCCGTTAAAGTCGGTCCGCGTTGCGATGTCGTCGATCTGGTCGGTCAGAGCCGTGAATTCCGACTGGAGCGCGGTGCGATCCGAGTCAGCGGCTGTACCCGAAGAGGCCTGAACAGCCAGTTCACGCATACGGACGAGAATGTTCGAAACTTCGCCCATCGCGCCTTCCGCCGTTTGGGCGAGCGAGATGCCGTCGTTCGAGTTACGAATGGCCTGGGAGAGGCCACGGACCTTTGCGTCCATGCGGGTGGCGATGGCGAGGCCGGCGGCGTCGTCCTTCGCGCTGTTGATGCGCTTGCC
>JBBATT010000065.1:0-9726 GCA_040398605.1 Chakrabartia sp. | reverse complement strand
GCCGGCCTGAAACCGGGCGACGTCATTGTCAGCCTAAACGGCGTCCCCGCGCAGTCGGTTCAAGACGCCGTCGCCGTCATTTCGCAATTGCCCGACAAGGGCAATCTGACACTCCAAGTCGAGCGCGGGGGCCAACTCGTGCCGCTCAATGCAAGGATATCAAAATGAAACGGGTCGCAACTGGCCTCATGCTCGCACTGGCCGCCTATGCGCCGGTGATCGCGCAGACCACGCTCAACCTGCGGGACGCAGATGTGCGGGCCTTCATTCAGGACGCCTCGCGCGTCACCGGACGCAACTTCATCATTGATGGCCGCGTGCAAGGTAAGGTGACCGTCGTTTCGGACCGGCCACTGTCACGCTCCGAATATTTTGAGGTGTTCCTGTCCACGCTGCGTGCCAATGGCCTTGTCGCCATTCCGACGTCAAATGGCGCCTACCGCATCCAGCCTGCTGAGACAGCAGCCGCCCAGCCCGGCAAGATCGGCCTATCAGGTGCAGCGCGCAATCAGTTCATCACCGAAGTCTTCCGCCTGCGTTCCATTGAGGCCTCCTCGGCGGTCGACACGCTGCGCCCGCTCGTCAGCCGCGAAGGGTCTGTCACGGCCAATCGCGGCGCCAATAGCCTTGTTGTCGCCGACTATGCCGACAATATCCGACGCATCCGGTCCCTCCTCCAGCGGATCGATTCCGATGGCGCCTCCACCGAGCTGATCGCGCTGAAGAACGCCAATGCGCGGGAGCTCGCAACATCGCTTCAGCAGCTGATCACCGGCAGCAGCGGCGGCGGGGAAAATGCCCGCGGCGGCGTGGCGATTGTCGCCATCGACAGCAGCAATTCTATCGCCCTGCGCGGGGACCGGGGCACAGTCTCCCGCTTTGCCGCGATCGCCCGCGACCTCGACAAACGCGCCGCAAGCGGTGCCGAAGTGCGTGTGATCTGGCTGCAACATGCCGACGCCGCAAAGCTGCTTCCCGTACTCCAGCAGCTTGTCGGCCAAACGGCGATTTCAGGCGGCAGCGAAGGGTCCTCGTCCGGTTCCAGCACACCGGCCACTCCGGCAGCCGCCCCTGTTTCTGCGCCCTCTTCAGGCGGGCGAAATGCACCGGTCATTGCGCGCTATGAAGGCGCAAACGCCATCATCATCTCCGCACCCTCGGAAATGCAGCGCACCCTGGGAGAAGTCGTCCGCCAGTTGGACACGCGACGGGAACAGGTTCTGGTCGAAGCGATCATCGTCGAGATTTCGGACACCGCCGCACGCAAGCTGGGCGTCCAGTTCCTGCTTGGCGGAAAGCCGGGCAGCAACATTCCGTTTGCCGCGACCAATTACTCGAACGCGGCCCCCAATATTCTCACGATTGCAGGCGCTGTCGCCGCGCGGGATTTGAACACCACGACCACAACAATCAACGGCAACACCACGACGACGACGACCAACAATCCGGTCAGCGATCAGCTGGCCCAAGCCGCTGTTAACTCGGTGTTAGGTGCGGCGGGCGCCTTTGGTGGCTTTGCAACCAATGTCGGCAGCAACGGCGTTTTCGGCGCCATCATCAACGCCGTCCAGCAGGACAATAAGTCCAACATCCTCTCAACACCATCGGTCGTCACGCTCGACAATCAAGAGGCGAAAATCCTTGTCGGGCAGGAAGTGCCAATTACGACCGGCGAAAAGCTGGGCAATAATTTCGACAATGCCTTCCGCACCGTGCAGCGCCAGAATGTCGGCATCCAGCTTGAGGTGAAGCCGCAGGTCAATGAAGGGGACGCGATCAAGCTGTTCATCCGGCAGGAAGTCAGCTCGATTGCCGGGCCTGTCAGCAACAATGGTAGTGATCTCATCCTCAACAAGCGGGAAATCCAGACGACGGTGACCGTCGATGACGGCCAGATCGTCGCTTTGGGCGGCCTGCTGGATGACAATGAACGCCGCACGATTGAGAAGATCCCGTTGCTCGGCGACATTCCGGGGCTGGGCCAACTCTTCCGGTCGCGCGCCAAGTCACGTGAGAAAACCAATTTGATGGTCTTCATCCGCCCGACAATCCTGCGCAATGCAGCGGATGCGCGTAAGCTTGCCGAGCGCCGTTATGGCTATATCCGCGACCAGCAATTGCTGCTGCGTCCCAATGAAGAGCCGAGCCTCGACGAACTGGTCCGCGATTATATGGGGGCGGAGCTCCCTCTCCCTGCCCCGGCTGCGTCGGAAGCGGCGCCCGTCGCTCTACCGGTCACAGAAGGTCCGAAGAATTGACCGAACAGGTCCCTATTGAAGCAGAAGGGGTGGACACGCTTGTCCTGCCCTACGCCTTTGTGCGCAAACATGGGGTCCTCCTCCGTGATGGCGCAGAAGGCGGGCTGCGCGTTTTGATGCGTCCGGGCGCCGATGCCCGCGCTTTGCCGGAACTGCGCCGCTGGCTTCAGCGCCCCTTTTCGGTTGAGCAGACCAGCGACGAGCTTTTCGATGATCAACTGTCACGCACCTATGCGCTGGATGGTTCAGCAGCGGCCGCCGTCGGAAGCTTCGGGGCCGAAGAAGAGAGCGATCTGTTCGTCGGCGGCATGCCTTCGGCAGACGATCTGCTCGACACTGCAGACGATGCGCCTGTCATTCGCCTGATCAATGGCATGATTGCCGAAGCGGTGCGGCAGGGCGTGTCCGACGTTCATGTCGAGCCCTTTGAATCCGCGCTTGTTGTCCGCATGCGGATCGACGGACTGCTGCGTGAAGCCCTGCGGCTGCCCGCCCATGTCGCGCCTGTTGTTGTCAGCCGTATCAAGGTGATGGCGCGGCTCGACATTGCCGAACGGCGCATCCCGCAAGATGGCCGCATTTCGCTGACACTGGGCGGAAAGCAACTCGACGTTCGTGTTTCAACGCTTCCTGCCCGTGCCGGGGAACGGGTGGTGTTGCGTATCCTCGACAAGGACAATGCCGCCATGGGCTTGGATGAGCTCGGCATGGACCCAGCGAGCCTTGCGGTCTTCCGCGGCGCCCTATCCGAACCCAATGGTATCGTGCTGGTCACAGGCCCGACCGGGTCCGGTAAGACAACATCGCTCTATGCAGGTTTGCGCCTTCTCAACAATGGGTCACGCAATATCCTGACGGTGGAAGACCCCGTGGAATACGCCATTGAAGGTGTCGGCCAAACTCAGGTGAATGCCAAGGTCGGCATGACCTTTGCCGCCGGGCTGCGCGCCATTTTGCGGCAGGACCCTGATGTCGTGATGATCGGGGAAATCCGTGACCGGGAAACAGCCGAGATTGCCGTGCAGGCCTCGCTGACGGGGCACCTCGTTCTGTCCACGGTCCACACCAATGATGCCGTCGGGGCGATCACCCGCCTGCGTGATATGAAGGTGGAGCCGTTCCTGCTCGCCTCCACATTGCGTGCGGTGCTGGCGCAGCGCCTTGTCCGGCGTTTGTGCCCCCATTGCCGTGTCGAACATGCCGCCACCGATGCCAACCGCCAACTGCCCGGCCTGAATGCAGAGCGCATCTTTGAACCCGGCGGCTGCGCCAAATGCAATGACACTGGCTTTAAGGGCCGCGTCGGTGTGTATGAAGCGATCCGCATCGACGACAGCATCCGGCAGATGATCAACGACGGATCAGATGAGGACCGCATTTCGCGTCACGTTTTTGCAACGGCGCCGACCTTGTCTCAATCGGTGCTCGGCCTCGTGCGCGATGGCGTCACCACAGCGGAAGAAGCGATCCGCGTTTCTCGTCAGGATGCGGGCAGTGAGCAGCTTTGATTACGCCGCGATTGACGCGTCCGGGCGTGAACGGCGCGGCACAATAGACGCAGAGGATGCGCGGGCCGCCCGCGACCTCCTTCAGCGCCGCAATCTCTACCCTGTTGAAGTCTCCCATTCGACCGGACGCACGGCGGCACGCACGCCGCTCTTTTCGCTCGCGCGCTTCAAGCAGCGCAAGATGTCAGTGCAGCAACTCACCTTGTTCACGCGACAGCTGTCGACCCTCTGTGCGGTCTCTCCGCTGGAAGAGGCGCTGCGCACCATCGTGCGGCAGACAGAACAAGATCATGTCCGCCAGATTGCGAGCGACGTACATGGCGGCGTGTTTGAAGGCTTGCGCCTTGCCGAAGCGATGGCGCGTGCCCCGCGCAGCTTCCCGCCGCTCTATCGTGCGATGGTCTCTGCCGGTGAGGCCGCCGGAACCCTCCCCCAGATCCTTGACCGGTTGGCGGACCTTCAGGAGCGCCAAGCCGAGGTGCGGGGTCGGATTACGGCCGCACTGGCCTATCCCATCGTCCTGACAGTGGTGGCGATGGTCGTTGTCTTCGCGCTCATGGTCTGGGTTGTGCCCCGCATTGTGGAGCAGTTTGACAATGTCGGCCAGCAATTGCCGCTGTTGACCCGGATCATCATTTCGCTTTCAAGCTTTCTGGCCAACTGGTGGCCGCTCATTTTTGTGGCCCTTATCGGCGGCGCTCTGTTTGGCGCCCATACCCTACGCCGTCCCGAAGCGCGGCTCCGGTTTGACGGGGCGATCCTGCGGCTTCCACTGGCAGGCAAGCTCATCCGGGATTTGCACGCCGCGCGGATGGCGCGCACCTTGGCCACGATGGTCGCCAGCCGCCTCCCCCTTCTTGAGGGCCTCCTTTTGACCGGACAGACCGTCCACAACCGCGCGTTGCGCGCCGCCACACAGGACATTGCAGAAGCTGTGCGCAGCGGCGGCAGCCTGTCGGCAGCGCTCAAGCGTGCAGGCGTCTTTCCGCCGCTTCTGGTGTATCTCACGGCCTCAGGCGAGAGCTCAGGCCAACTGGATCAGATGCTGGAGCGATCCGCCGACTATCTGGAGCGCGAATTTGATCGCTTCACGGCGACCGCGCTCTCGCTCCTTGAACCTGCTATCATCGTGATCATGGGCTGCGTCGTGGCGCTCATCGTGCTCGCGATCCTGCTTCCCATCCTCCAGATCGAAACGCTTGCTGCTGCTTGAAAGGCTGACATGAAACACAAACCCCTCCCCGCTGCAGAAACGGATCAAGACAAGGAAGACGGCTTCAGCCTCGTCGAGTTGCTGGTCGTCATTGTCATCATCGGCCTTTTGGCCACCGTCGTTATGATCAACGTCCTGCCGAGCCAGGACAAGGCCATGCAAAGCAAGGCCAAGGCCGACATCGCGACATTGAGCCAGGCCATTGAGATGTACCGCCTAAACACCCTGCGCTATCCGGACGCGAGCGAAGGCCTCAATGCCTTGCTCGGCGGCACGAGCACGGCGCCGGGCGGCACAGGCGGCTATATCCGCAAGCTCCCCAAGGACCCTTGGGGCAAGGACTACCAATATCGCCAGCCCGGCCAGCATGGCGCGTTCGATGTCTATTCGTTCGGCTCTGATGGCGCTGAAGGTGGCGAGGGCGACGGGGCCGACATCGGCAGCTGGCAGTAAAGGGCCAATCCCTAACCATGAACCGAAATCCGGCACACCGTGAGACACCAGAGGACCAGCAGGGATTTACCCTGGTGGAACTGATGGTCGTGGTTGCCATATTGGGCGTGGCGACAACGGCGGTCGCACTCAACATGCGAGATCCGGCGGGATCGGTGCGGAACGAGGCGGAAGCCTTTGCGGCGCGGACCTCTGCCTTGCGGGATGCCGCGATCATCGAGGGCCGCGATATGGCCGTCGCGATTGGTCCGCAGAGCTACCGGTTTGAACGGCGGCTCGACGGGCAGTGGATGGCGATGACTGAAAAGCCGTTCGCGCCGGTGCGCTGGGATGCCAAAACGCGGGCCAGCACGGCCGCCAATGGGGATTTGCGGGTCGTTTTTGATCCCACGGGCCTGCCCAGCGAACCGGCGAAGGTGTCTCTGTTGCACAATGACACGGCCATTGGCGTGTCGATTGATGCCGAAGGCGCGGTCCATGTCGGATCGTGAGTCCGGCTTTACCCTCATCGAAATGATGGTGGCGCTGGCCATCTTCAGCCTCGCCGCGCTCGCCCTGATCCGGCTGAACGCAGCGACAGTGCGCACGTCGGCGGATGTCGCGACACGGACTTTTGGCCAGATCGTGGCACAGAACATTGCTGCCGAAACAATTACCGATCCCATAGCACCATCGGTCGGCCGTGCGGTCGGCACCACGGAGAATGGCGGCCGCAGCTGGATCTGGGCGCGCACAACGAGCCGCACGGCTGACCCCGTCCTATTGCGCGTCGACGTCACAGTGACAGACCCCCAGCGCCGCTTCGCAGGCGCGCTGACAGTCGTGCGTAAGTCCAAATGACGGTCGCCACGCACGAGACGCAGGGCTTCTCCCTTGTCGAACTGGTCGTCGCCTTGGCGATTTTCGGCCTGCTGGCGGCTGCGGGCACAGGCATGCTGGGGGCCGCCGTCTCAACACAGGCAGCCGTCGGCACAGCACTGGGCAAGGTGGCCGGAGAAAGACGGATTTCCGCACTGCTCCAGGCCGACTTGCAGCAGGCCGTCGCACGCCCCACGCGGGACGCCAATGGCCGGCTAGAACCGGCCTTTGCCGGCCCCGGCGATGGGCGCTTGCTTTCCTATGTGCGGGCCGGCTGGTCGAACACAACCGATGCTTCAAGGGCGGAACTCCAGCGGGTGGAACTGCGCATGGAGGGCAACCGTCTGATCCGGGCTGCCCGTCCCATGCTGGATGGGGCCGGGTCTGAAACCGAAATGACGCTGGCACAGGACCTCGCTTCCGCGACGGTCCGACTGCGCGATGCCAAAGGCCAATGGGGCGACGGCGCGACCAATGATGATCCCACCGCCCTTCCTGTTGCCGCCGAACTCACGCTCGTCCAGCGCGATGGGGTGGCTGTGCGCCGGGTCTTTCTGGTTGGGGCTGGCGCATGACCGGCCGACACAAAGACCATCGGGGTAAAGAGGAAGGCGCCGCCCTCCTGACCGTGCTGTTGCTGGTCGCCGTCATCTCGGTCCTCGCCATGTCGGCGCTGGACAAGTTGACGATTGCGACGCGCCTTGCCGGAAATATGTCAGCGATGGACCAGTCGCGTGCTTATGCGCAGGCAGGTGAACTGGTCGCGGCCTCCCGCATTGCCAACATCGCGCAGGCGTCGCCGGGACGCACAACCTTGGCAGGTGGCTGGATGGGCAAACCCATGCCATTTCCCATTGACGGCGGCACGGCTACCGTGACGCTGCGCGATGCGGGGAACTGCTTCAACCTGAACTCGCTCGTCACAGGCGGCGGAGAAGGTGGCTATGCCGCGCGGCCTGCCGCGATTGTCCAGTTTGAAGGCCTGATGGTCGCGATTGGCATCGCCAGACCAACGGCGCGCCGGATTTCGCTCGCCGCGACAGACTGGATCGATACCGACACCCAGCCGCTGCCGGGCGGCGCGGAAGACGAAAGCTATGACGGCTACCGCACCGGCAATACATTGATGGCCGATGCCAGTGAGTTACGGGCCGTCGCGGGTGTTTCGCCTGAGGTCTTCACAGCCTTGCGCCCGTGGGTCTGCGCCCTGCCCGAAACGGAATTGTCACCGCTGAACGTCAACACCTTGACCGAAAAACAGTTTCCCTTGCTGATGATGCTATTGCCGGGCCAATTGCCCGACGCCTCGGCGCGCAAGCTCATCGCCGAACGGCCTGCCGATGGCTATTCGAGCATGGTTGATTTCTGGAAGTTGCCGGCGCTGGGCGGAATAACTCCCGCAGCAGAGGTGCTGGGCCAACCACAATTACGGACGACTTGGTTCGACTTGGCTATTGCGATCGAACTGGGCGGCATCCAATTCCGTCAGTCCAGCTTGCTGGATGGCCGGATGCAGGTCATCAAAACCGTCCGGCGAAGTTTTGGGGGAAATTCGTGACAGACTATACGGGACTGGTTCTCTTAGCCGGGGAACAACGGCGCTGGTGGCGCTTTGCCGACGGCGCGCCGGTCGACTCCGGCACGGGCTTACCCGAACGCGCCGAGAATGAAGCGGTCGCGGCGATTTATCCGGCGGCTGAAACGACGCTCTTCATGGGCCTTGGCGCAGGCCTCCCCCGCGCACAGGCTGTCGCGATTGGCCAGCGGGTGGCTGCAGACAGCGTCCTTGCCGCACCGGAGGACCTGCATTTTGCAGCCGGTGCCCATATCGCCATTGTCGACCGCCACCGCTTCGGCGCTTGGCTGGAAGACCTGGCAGAGGCGGGGCTCGCGCCTATACCGATTATCCCGGCCCAACTTGTCCCACCCGCTATGGAACACGGCTTTGTCCGCATGGCCATGGCCGAAGAAACCGTGCTGCGGAGCGGTGATCTCGCCTTCCTATCGGACCCGGCCTATGACGATGTGCTGATTGCAAACCAGCATGTTGAACAGCTGGCCGAGGAAGACGCGGTCCTTCAGCTTGCCCGTGCGGTGGTGGCCGCTGAAGTTGATTTGCGGCAGGGGGCCTTTGCGCCTGCGCGCACTTGGGGCTCAACGCGGCGCTTTGCGCAGATATGCGGCATCCTTGTTGGCCTCATCCTGCTGGCGACTGTTCTCACCCCCTTGATGCTCGCCGTGCGCCTTCAATGGTCAGCCGCCCAGATTGACCAGACATCGGATGACCTTGCCCGCACGGTCGTCGCCGGTGAAGAATTGGAGCCGCAAGCCGCGCTGGAACGGCGGCTGACCGCGCTGCGCGGACCCGGCCTTGGCTTTAGCCCGACGGCGGCGGCTCTTCTGGATGCGGTGAAATCGACCAAGGGCAGTTCGCTTGCGGCGCTCACCTTCGATGCGCAGGGCGTTGCCAAGGCGACTGTGCAGGCGCCGAACGAAGCCGACCTGCTGGCGATGGCAGACCGCATCCGGGCCGCTGGACTAGACGTCAACCGGGGGCCAACCAGCGTGACCAATGGCGCCCGCCGCACTGCATTTGAAGTGAGGGTGAAATGATGGACGATCTGCGGGATTGGTGGCTCGGCCGGACACCACGCGAGCACATCCTTTTGCTGGTTCTTGCAGCCCTTATTGCCGGGGTGGGCGCTTGGCTGCTGATCTGGCGGCCGGTGAATGCTTATCTTGAAACGTCGCGAACGGTGCAGTCCGAAGCGCTTGACCGGCTGTCCCGCACGCAGGCCATGGTCGCCGAAGCAAAGCGCATTGGCGCGGCGCCTGCCAGCAGCGGGCTGGATGTCGGGGCGGTCATTACCCAATCGGCGATTGAGGCCGGCTTCACGCTCGCCAAAAACGAACAAGGCCAGCCCGGCCAATATCAGGTGGTCATCAGCGCAGCGAAGGCACGCGCGTTGTTTGCGTGGCTCGGCGGGCTCGAACGGCAGGGCGTGATCGCCCAGACCGCTTCTATTCGCGCAAACGGGGACGGCACCGTGACTTTTGACGCTGTTCTGCGGGCGCGGGGCGCATGATGGCCAGCATCTCCCCCCGGCACGCCTGGATCGCTTTTGGCGCTTTCACGCTGTTCGGCTTTGCGCTTTGGCTTTTGCCGCTGGCGATCCTCGCGTCAGTGGCGGGGTTGGGCGACACCGGCCTTGCCGCCCGGACCGTCGATGGGACCGCCTGGAAAGGCCGGATGCTGGATGCCTCGTTCAAGGGCGCGCTCTTGGGCGATCTTCAGGTGCGGGTTTCCCCCCTTGATCTCCTGACCGGCACGGCCCGCTTCCGGGTCTCCGCGCTTTCGGGCGAGGGGGTGTCGGGCGAAGGCTATGCAGGGCTAGTGGGCCAGGGCGTCCGCAGTGTCGATGGGCGGCTTGTGCTG
>JBBATT010000064.1:0-9922 GCA_040398605.1 Chakrabartia sp. | reverse complement strand
GCAGCCAGATGAACCAGGCTGTGTTCCTGGCGCTGCTCCAGCCGGGCGACAGCTTTATGGGCCTAGATCTCGCGGCCGGTGGGCATCTGACGCACGGATCGCCCGTCAACATGTCGGGCAAGTGGTTCAAACCTGTGCCTTATACGGTGCGTCCGGAAGACCAGATCATCGATATGGATGAGGTCGCCCGCATCGCGCGTGAGAATAAGCCCAAGCTGATCATCTGCGGCGGCACGGCCTATTCGCGCTTCTGGGATTGGGCCCGCTTCCGCGAAATCGCGGATGAGATTGGCGCCTATTTGCTGGCAGACATGTCCCACATCTCCGGCCTTGTTGCAGGCGGCGTCCACCCAAGCCCCGTGCCACACGCCCATGTGACAACGACGACGACGCACAAATCGCTGCGCGGCCCGCGCTCCGGCATCATCCTGTCCAATGATGAAGCCATTGCGAAGAAGATGAACAGCGCGATCTTCCCCGGCCTTCAGGGCGGACCGCTGATGCACATCATCGCAGGCAAGGCCGTGGCCTTTGCCGAAGCCATGAAGCCGGGCTTCAAGGTCTATGCCCAAGCGATTGTGGACAATGCCAAGGCACTGGCGGCCTCGCTACAGGAACAGGGCCTCGACATCGTCTCAGGCGGGACAGACAACCACCTGATGCTGGTTGACCTTCGCCCCAAGCAGGCCAAGGGCAAGCATGCTGAACACGCGCTCGACCGGGCCTCGATCACCTGCAATAAGAACAACATTCCTTATGATGATGAAAAGCCTGCGCTCACCTCGGGCATTCGTCTGGGCACGCCCGCCGGCACGACGCGCGGCTTTGGCACGGAAGAGTTCCGCCAGATCGGCCAGATGATCGCCGAAGTCGTCGATGGCCTGCGCAAGAATGGCGAAGCGGGTGACGCGCAGATCGAAGCACATGTCCGCCAACGTGTGGAAGAGCTTTGCGCGCGCTTCCAGGTTTACGAAGGGCTCTGAGCGTTGCGGTGCCCCTTTTGCGGACATGATGACAGCCAGGTGAAGGACTCGCGTCCTACCGAGGACAATTCAGCCATCCGCAGACGGCGGCAGTGCGAAGCATGCGGTGCCCGCTTCACAACGTTTGAACGCATTCAACTGCGCGAACTGACGGTTGTGAAGTCGGAAGGTCGTCGCCAGTCGTTTGAACGCGAAAAGCTGGAACGCTCGGTTGTCATCGCGTGCCGGAAGCGCCCCATTGATCCCGCCAAGATTGAACGGCTCGTGTCCGGCATCCAGCGTCAGTTGGAAACCTCCGGAGAGAGCGAAGTCAGCGCGGCGACCATCGGGGAACTGGTGATGGAAGGTCTGAAGAAGTTGGATGGCGTCGCCTATATCCGCTTCGCCTCAGTCTATCGCGACTTCACCGAACCGCGCGATTTTGAAGATTTTGCAGGCAGCATCGCGGAAGCCGCGCGCAAATAATCATGCAACCCGTTTTCGTTCTGGTCCGTCCGCAACTTGGCGAGAATATCGGCAAGGCGGCGCGCGCAATGCTCAATTTCGGGCTGACGGAACTGCGCCTTGTCGCCCCGCGTGACGGCTGGCCCAATCCGTCTGCCGGACCAGCCGCGTCGGGCGCCGACATCGTTCTGGAAAAAGCACAGGTCTTTGACAGCGTGGCCGATGCAGTCGCCGATTGCGCCCATGTCTATGCCACGACCGTCCGTAAGCGCGGATTGGTGAAGCCCGTGGTCACGCCCGAGGTCGCGGCGCGGGACATCCATGCCGCCGACGGACGCGTGGCCATTCTCTTTGGGCCGGAACGGTCCGGCCTTGAAACCGATGATGTGACCATCGCCCGCACCATCATTACCGTTCCGATCAATCCGGAGTTCGGGTCGCTCAATCTGGCACAGGCCGTCATTCTCGTCGCGTATGAATGGTCGAAGCATGTGGCACTGAAAAGCCCGCCGAAAACGGAGCTTGATCCCCCTGCGCCACAGGCGGAACTCGACGGACTCATTGCGCATCTGGAAGGCATGCTGGATGGCGCCGGATATTTTTTCCCGCCAGATCGCGCCCATGTCACGCGGCGCACGCTTCGGTCGGTCCTCACCAAACCCGCTTGGAACGCCAATGAGGTGCGCACGCTGCGTGGTGTTCTGACGATGATTGAACGGCCCCAAAAGCGCGATTGAGGCCTTTTGATGCGGTTGCGTTTTTGCTAAACTTTTGATTTGGAGGCTTCATATGCGAACAATTCTGCTGATTTCCGCCGTCCTTGTCGCGTCGTCTGCGCTCGCGCAAGAGGCGCCAAAGCCTGATCCCGACAAGCTGATCTGCAAGCGTTTTCAAAAGACCGGCTCGCTTGTCGGAACGAACCGAGTGTGTCGGACAAAGGCGGATTGGGAACGCGCGCGCACCGATGCCCAGAATGAAGGCGAGCGCTTGATGACACGAACTGTTTCTGTCCCGAATGGTTGAGAAAACTTGACTCTTGGGGACGCTGCTATATGAGCGCGGCCTTCCGCAATTGACCCTGCACTCCGGTGAAGCAGGTGTCCGGCCGAGTTTTCCTCGGTTGCGCGGTTCCGGAAACTGATACGAAACGCAATTGGAGTAAGAATATGTCGAAGCGCCATAGCGCCAAGCACAAGCTTGACCGTCGCCTGGGTGAGAACATCTGGGGTCGCCCGAAATCCCCCGTCAACAAGCGTGAATATGGCCCCGGCCAGCACGGACAGCGCCGCAAGGGCAAGACGTCTGACTTCGGTCTGCAGCTCCGCGCCAAGCAGAAGCTGAAGGGCTATTATGGCGACGTGACTGAAAAGCAGTTCCGCAGCTGCTATCATGAAGCCGACCGTATGAAGGGCGATACGTCGCAGAACCTCATCGGCCTGCTCGAGCGTCGTCTGGACGCCATCGTCTATCGCGCCAAGTTCGCTCCGACCGTGTTTGCCGCGCGTCAGCTCGTTTCGCACGGCCACATCCGCGTGAACGGCGTGAAGTGCAACATTGCGTCGCGTCGTGTGGACGTCGGCTCGGAAATCACGCTGAGCAACAAGGCGCAGGAAATGGCGCTCGTCATCGAAGCGCAGAGCCTCGCTGAGCGTGACATCCCTGACTACATCGCAACCGACGGCGCCGCCAAAGTCACCTTCACGCGCGTCCCGACGCTCGACGAAGTGCCTTATCCGGTGAAGATGGAACCGAACCTGGTCGTCGAATTCTATTCGCGCTAATTTCGATTTCGCGAACGAATTTCAAAGGGCGGTCCTTCGGGGCCGCCCTTTTTCGTTGAGCTGATCCTCCCTCTGTCCCCTTCTCGTCACCCCGGACTTGATCCGGGGTTTGGCTTTGCGCCGATGGGGCCGGAGAACAGCCCTGCCCCGTGTCAAGCACGGGGTGACGGGGTGGGGGGAGCGTCGCCCCGCCGCTTGATCGCGCGGGCTTCACCTGTCATTGCCAATGCAGACCGATTTTCCGGAGACCAAGATGAAACGCACCGCCCCGCTCCTTGCACTATTGTTCTCGGCCACCGCCCTTCAAGCCGAAGACCCCGCCATCTCCATTGGCACGTTGAAGGAAGTCACCAAGACACTGTCGTCAGACACATTTGAAGGCCGCGCCCCGACATCGCCGGGCGAAGATAAGACCATCGGTTATGTCGCCGGTCGCTTTGCGGCTGCCGGGCTCCAGCCCGCCAACAAGGGTAGCTGGTTTCAGGACGTGCCGATGGTGCGGATGACGGTCAATCCGGCGACCAGCCTGAAGATCAGCGGTGGCAAGACCCCGCTCGACATCGCCTATAAGACAGACCTCGTCGTCTCCAGCTATCGCATCGTGCCGAAGACGGAGATCAAGGACAGCGATGTTGTCTTCGTCGGCTATGGCATCAACGCCCCGGAAAAGGGCTGGAACGATTACAAGGGCGTGGATGTGAAGGGGAAGACAGTCGTCATCCTCGTCAACGATCCCGATTATGAAGCGAAGGATCTGAAAGGCCCGTTCGGCGGTCGTGCCATGACTTATTATGGGCGCTGGACCTATAAATATGAAGAAGCCGCGCGTCAGGGCGCTGCGGCCGCGCTGATCGTGCATGATACGTATCCGGCCGCTTATCCTTGGGGTGTGGTCGTTTCCAGCTGGACCGGCGCGCAGATCCATATGGATGCGGCAGACGGCCATATGGGCGACACGCAGGCCAATGGCTGGATTTCAAATGACGCCGCGAAGAAGTTGATGGCGTCGGCGGGCAAGGATCTCGCCCAACTTTCGGCTGCAGCAAAGAAGAAGGGCTTTAAGGCTGTTCCACTCGGCCTGAAGGCGTCGCTCAGCTTTGAAACTGAGGTGAAGCATCTTGTGTCGAAGAATGTCGCCGGCGTGCTTCCGGGCAAGGCGCGCCCAGATGAATATGTGCTCTATTCGGCGCACTGGGATCATCTTGGCATTTGTGAGCCGGTGAAGGGCGACAATATCTGCAACGGCGCACTCGACAATGCGACGGGCACGGCAGGGCTTATCGCTCTGGCCGAAGCGCATGCCAAGGCGGGTGCGGCGGATCGCTCACTTCTGTTTCTTGCAGTGACCGCCGAAGAATCGGGCCTGCTCGGTTCTGAATATTATGCCGCCAACCCGATCTTCCCGCTTTCCCAGACCGTGGGCGGCATCAATATGGACGGGCTCAATGTCGCGGGCCGGACGAAGGACGTAACCGTCATCGGCGGCGGCAAGTCGGAACTGGAGCCGATGCTTGATCAGTTCGCCAAGGCACAGGGCCGCCGCGTCGAGCCGGAGCCTTCACCCGAAAAGGGCAGCTTCTACCGGTCAGACCATTTCAGCTTCGCCAAGCTTGGCGTGCCGATGATCTATTTCGATTCGGGCGAAGACTTTGTGAACGGTGGCAAGGCGGCGGGGGCTGCGGCCTCGGAAGATTACACCACCAACCGCTATCACAAGCCGCAGGATGAATATCGCGACGATTGGGTCTGGGATGGCGCTGTTGAAGACCTGACGCTTAACTATCAGATCGGCCGCGCGCTTGCGGACGGCACTGTCTGGCCCAACTGGTACCCGACGGCCGAATTCCGCGCCGCGCGGGACAAGAGCCGGGGGACGAAGTGACGTTGCATCAGCCGCCCGAATGGGCCCCGCATGACAGCGTCTGGATCGGCTTCCCGTCAGCGACCGATCTCTGGCTTGATGACTTGGAAGGCGCGCAGGCCGAAGTCGCGGCGTTCGCCAATGCCGTCCACGCCGATGGGGCGGGGGAGACGGTGCGTCTTGTTTGCGCCAATGGCTTGGCTGAAGAGGCCGCACGCGCCTTGGCCGTACCGGGTGTCGAGATTGTGTCGGCGCCGTTCTTTGACATTTGGCTGCGCGATACCGGGCCGATCCTTGTCGCAGAAGATGGCGGGCCGCTTGCGCTGGATTATAAGGGCAATGGCTGGGGCGGGAAATACCCGTCACCGCTCGATGATGATCTGGCCCGCATATTGTGCGAACAGGCCGGGCTGGACCGTTCTGCGCGGGATTGGGTGCTGGAAGGCGGGGCAATAGACGTCGACGGCGCAGGGCTGTGCGTCACAACGGGCCAGTGCCTCTTGAATCCCAACCGCAACCCCCAGCTTTCGAGGCGCGACATTGAAGAACGCTTGAAGGTCGATCTTGGCTTGAAAGACATTCTCTGGCTCGGCGTGGGGCTGCTCAATGACCATACAGACGGCCATGTCGATAACCTTGCCCGCTTCGTCGCGCCTGGCGTGCTGGCGCTGCCGGAACCCTTTGGGGAGGATGATCCCAACATCGCCGTCTTCGCCGATGCGTTGGCCCGGGCGAAAGATTGGCCAGTGGAGATCGTGACGATCCCGTCGGCGGGTCTTCACCTTGATGAAGACGGGGAAGCGATCCCTGCGAGCCATATGAATTTCTACATCGGCAATGCGGTGGTGGTCGTGCCAACCTATGGCGGTCCGAGCGATGACAGGGCCCTCGAGGCGATTGCCAACCTCTTCCCCGGACGGCGGACAATGGGCTTGCCAGCCACGCACATCCTGACCGGCGGCGGTAGCTTCCACTGCATCAGCCAGCAGGTGCCGACGCTTTAGGGTTTCGGCACGCGCCGCAGCATCGTCCAGAAATGGGGCCCGCCTTTGGGCACATCCCATTCAGACAGGATCTCAAAGCCAAGGCTCGTATAGAGGCCGACATTGCGTTCGGTCGCCGTTTCAAGCAGGGCAGGGATGCCGGCGGCGTCGGCCTTGTCCAGACCCGCGCGGATGGCAGCACCGCCCCAGCCTTTGCCCTGATGTTCAGGCAGGACGCCTGCATAATGCAGATAGAAATAAGTGATGCCCTTGGGGTGGTGCGCGTCCATCGCTTCGGAAACCGCCAGCCCACGTAGCGCCGCAGTCCCGAACGTGTGGAACACAGCGGGCAGCATCATAACCATGTCGAGCAGTCCAGTGTGCGGCTTGCCGGGGGAGCGCCAAAGCGTCGCTGCTTCTCCGTCGGCTGATCCAAGCGCGAAGCCATCGCGCAGGTCGAGCGGCACGATAAAGTCAAACATGCGCGGCAGGCGGATCTTGCGCTGTGCGGCGTCTGGCAAAATCCAGCTCAGGGCCGGGTCATCCTGAAAGGCGCGGGCCAATGTGTGGACGATTTGGGCCCGGTCATGGACCGCAGCAATGTTACGCTGAATACTCAACAACGCCATCCTTTCGAAACAGGCCCCACCTCCAAAACGCGGGAGGCATGCTCCACAAACTCGCACAACAAAGGCCGCGTGTCACGGGGGTCGATGATGTCTTCAATCCCGAATTTCTCAGCGGTGCGGAACGGGCTACGTACGTCGTTGAGGCGCTTCTGAATGTCTTTCAAAAGTGCCTTGGGATTATCACTGGCTTCAAGGTCCGACTTATAGGCCGCCTCTAGCCCGCCTGAAATCGGCAGGCTGCCCCAATCGCCTGAGGGCCAGGCATAGCGCCATTTGTGGCGGGAGAGGTTGGCATGTGCGCTGCCCGCCATGCCGTAAGCCTTGCGCAGGATGACGGCGCAAATCGGCACCTTCGCCTGATAGACCGCCATCATGGCGCGGCTGCCAAAGCGGATGGTCGCTTCATCCTCTGCCTTCCGCCCGATCAGGAAGCCCGGCACGTCCGCCATATGGATGATGGGCAGATGGAAGGTGTCGGCGAGATCGACAAAACGTTCCAGCTTGCGCGCGCTCGCGGCGGTCCACAGCCCGCCCAAGACCATCGGGTCAGACGCCATGACGGCGACCGGATAGCCATCGAGCCGCGCAAAGCCGGTGACGACGCTCGGCCCATGCTGGCGGCCGATTTCAAAGAAGCTGCCTTCGTCCATCACCGCCTCGATGATCGGGCGGATTTTGTAGAGGTGGCGCAGGTCGCGCGGCACCGCTTCGATCAGGCCGGGGTCACGCCGGTCAGGCCGGTCCCGCGATGGCGTGCGCGTCGGCAGATCGTGGACGGAAGAGGGCAGGTAAGAGAGGAAGCGCCGTGCCTTGGCAAAGGCATCGGCTTCGCTGTCCGCCTCATCATCAATTGCGCCGTTTTTGGCGTGGATGGTAGAGCCGCCCAGCTCTTCCTTGGTCCGGTTCTCCCCGACGGCGGCAACCACCGGGGGGCCTGCCACAAACATCTGAGACAGGCCTTTTACCAGCACTGAGTAATGCGCCATGACTTGGCGACCTGCCCCCAATCCGGCCACCGGCCCAAGGCCGAGCGCGACCACCGGCACGGTCGACAGATTATCGACCATCAGCTCCCACCCCGGCACTTCGGGGACATAGGTATAGCCCGTGGTCTCCAGCGTCTTGACCGAGCCACCGCCGCCTGTGCCTTCGATCAGCCGAACCAGCGGCATCCGGTATTCATTGGCGAGCTTTTCAGACTGGATGAGCTTGCCGTGGAGTGAGGCATCCGCCGCACCGCCGCGTACCGTGAAATCATCGGCCTGCACAACGATGGGGCGACCGTCGATCCGCGCGCGGCCGAACAGGATATTGGCGGGCAGAAAGGAGGTGAGGTTGCCTTTGGCGTCATATTGGCCAACGCCGCCCAGCTTGCCGACTTCGCGGAAGGAGCCTTTGTCGACCAATCCGGCAATGCGTTCGCGGACGTTCAGCTTGCCGCCATCCTTTTGGCGCTTCAGCTTTTCCGGCCCACCCATGCCTTCAGCAAGCTTGTGCCGCCGCTTCAGTTCCTCGACTTCTTTTTCCCAGCTCATACACCCTCTCTCTTTGGCGGCCGCGTGTCTGTTTTCTGCTCCCCGTTTGTGCTGAGCTTGTCGAAGCACCGTCCTTCTGGAGGCCGCAGCACAAAGAAAGGACAGCCCTTCGACAGGCTCAGGGTGAACGGCAAAGATTTAATGCGGGCCCCCTTTCGTGCATCGTCCACGCACTTGCCGTAAACGTCAAGCTTGTGCATGGGGGCGTTTATGGGGAAGATATTGATCGCGCTTGGCGCACTGGGACTGCTCGTCGGGGGCTTTGGATTTGCCAGCAAATGGAGCCAGGTTGGGCTGCTCAACAGCGTTGACGCGCTGCTGACGCTGAACGTTCCTGCGCGCAAGGTAGCCAGCGGCGTCTCCTTTGGCCCGCAACAGCGCCAGAAGCTCGATATCTGGGTACCGACGGCACCCTCCAAGACACCGCGTGATGTCATCGTCTTTTTCTATGGCGGCAGCTGGAACAGCGGCGACCGGGAACTCTATGGCTTTGTCGGGCGCGCTCTGGCTGCGCGCGGCTACATCGTTGTCCTGCCCGACTATCGGCTTGTGCCGGAAGTCCGCTTCCCCGGTTTCGTTGAAGATGGCGCAGCCGCCGTTACCTGGGTGCAGAAGAACATCGCGACCTATGGCGGCTATCCGGCGCGGATCAATTTGAGCGGACATTCGGCCGGCGCGCATATCGCCGCCCTGCTGACGTTGGACCGGCAGTGGTTGAAGGCGGCAGGTGCTGCCGACAACGCCGTGCACAGTTTTGCAGGGCTTGCCGGGCCCTATGATTTCCTGCCCTTTACGTCGGACGCATCAAAGGCAGCCTTTGGCCAGATGCCGGACCCGACGCCAAGCCAGCCGATCACCTTTGCCCGCAAAGATGCGCCGCCCATGCTGCTCTTGACCGGCAGCGCCGACACCACCGTCAAACCGCGTAATGGCACCGCCCTTGCCGCGGCACAGGCGAAGCTCGGCGCAAAGGCGCAGACACTGCTATATAACGGCCTTGGCCATAGCGACATCATCATGGCGGTCGCGCAGCCGTTCCGCAGCAAGGCGCCTGTCATTGATGACCTTGCCGCATTTTTTGATGGGGTTCGCTGATCGAGCGATTATAGGGGACGCACCATGACCAAGATGCACGTTGCCGCCCTTCAGCAGTCGTTCTCCGACGACATCGACACCAACATCGACCGCGTCGAGGCGCTGGTGCGTGAGGCGGCGTCGCGCGGCGCCAAGGTCATCCTGCCCAGCGAGCTGTTTGAGGGGCATTATTTCTGCAAGGTGCAGTCAGAAGCGTTCTTCGCCCGCGCCCAGCCGGTGGACAGCCACAAGGCCGTCCTCGCCATGCGCAAGCTCGCCAAGGAATTGGGCGTCTATATCCCCACCAGCTTTTATGAGCGGGACGGCCAGCATTATTATAACAGCCTCGCCATGATCGACGATGCGGGCGAGGTGATGGGCATCTATCGCAAAAGCCACATCCCCGATGGCCCCGGCTATTCCGAGAAATTCTATTTCCGCCCCGGCAACACCGGCTTCAAGGTCTGGCCAACGCGCTATGGCACCATCGGTATCGGCATTTGCTGGGACCAATGGTACCCCGAAACGGCCCGCGCGATGATGCTGATGGGCGCGGATATTCTCTTCTTCCCGACCGCCATTGGCGATGAGCCGGAAGCTGAGGACCTCGACACGTCACGCCTGTGGCGGCG
>JBBATT010000063.1:0-9952 GCA_040398605.1 Chakrabartia sp. | reverse complement strand
GCTTCATCCATTGGTCGACCTGCTTGATCGTTGCCTTGAGGACGCGGATGGAGGTGGTGATGTCGGTCATCATCGACTGTTCATGGCTACGATGGCCAAAGTCTTCCGACATGGCTTTGCAAAAGGCTTCCCCATGGTCGACGAGCAGGGCAATGGCGCGCTTTAGTCGATCCTTACGGACAGCGGCTGACACCGGCAGTTCGGCAGTAAAAGCAGCGCGCTGCGTGTTGAGCACAGCAAGCATCTGATCACGGGTGACGGCCATTATTCAAAATCCCCTCAGTCTATTTTGCGAGCATGATGGCGGGGCAGGGGGATGCACGCAATAGGTCAGTTGCGATTAAAGACGTGTTTTGTCTGTCTGGAGTGGATAGTCCCCAAAAAGCAGCCCGTCCAAGGCGTTAGAGCGTTGCCTGAAATGAGGGGAAGCCAAATGCATTTCCTTGCTGTATAGAGAGGACAGATCTGGTTGCCACGTGGTTGGCGCTGGACGGTTTTTCCGCCTGGTTGGGGTGTCTGTTGGGGGGTCGGCAAGGGCTGATCGTCGGTAGGATGCGACAGCCACACTGATATTGCGAGACACATGCCCTTTTCAAAACTTCCGCCCGCGCTGTCTGAAGCGCTGAGCGCTCATGGCTATACATCCCTGACGCCCGTACAAACCGCCGTTATCGAAGACGAAGCGCGCGGCCGCGATATGGTCGTTTCCGCCCAGACGGGCTCCGGTAAAACGGTCGCCTTCGGGCTTGCTCTGGCCGATGATCTGTTAACCGAAGAACGCGGCCTGCCTGTGGCTGAAAAGCCCTTGGCGCTGATCATTGCACCGACGCGTGAATTGGCCTTGCAGGTCAGCCGCGAACTGATGTGGCTCTATGCCAAGGCCGGTGCGCGTATCGCGACCTGTGTCGGTGGCATGGATGCCTCCAAGGAACGCCGGTCGCTGCACCATGGCGCACATATCGTCGTCGGGACGCCGGGCCGCCTGCGCGACCATCTGGAACGCGGCGCGCTCGACTTGTCCTGCTTGAAGGGCGTTGTTCTCGATGAAGCCGACGAAATGCTCGACATGGGCTTTCGCGACGACCTTGAAGAAATTCTCGATGCCAGCCCGGCCGAGCGCCGCACGCTTCTGTTTTCAGCAACGATGCCGAAGCCGATTGTGTCGCTGGCCAAGCGCTATCAGCGCGATGCACTGCGCATCTCAACCGTGGGCGAAGATCGCGGCCATGGCGACATCAGCTATCAGGTGGCGACCGTTGCTCCGGCTGAAATTGAACAGGCTGTGGTAAATCTGCTGCGCTTCCATGAAGCCGAAACCGCCATGCTGTTCTGCGCGACGCGCGACAATGTGCGCCGGCTTCACGCGACGTTGCAGGAGCGCGGCTTTGCTGTTGTCGCTTTGTCAGGCGAACACAGCCAGAGCGAGCGCAACAATGCGCTACAGGCGCTGCGCGATCGTCGGGCGCGGGTTTGCGTTGCCACAGACGTGGCCGCGCGCGGCATCGACCTTCCGACGCTCAGCCTTGTGATCCACGTTGAAATCCCCCGGGATGCAGAAGCGCTCCAGCACCGGTCCGGTCGCACGGGTCGCGCGGGCAAGAAGGGCGTTGCCGTCCTCATCGTCCCCTATCCCCGTCGTCGCCGTGTTGAATCGATGCTGCGTGGCGCGCGGATCAATGCGGAATGGATCGAGACGCCGACGCCTGAGGACATCCGCCTCAAGGACCGCGAACGTCTGATGACCGCGCTTCTGTCACCTGTTGAGGTCGATGATGAGGATCGGACGTTGGCCTCCCAGTTGCTCGGCCAGCGCAGTGCCGAGGATATTGCGGCTGCTTATGTGCAGATGCACCGCGCCGCTATGCCGCAGGCTGAAGAACTGATCGTCGGTGGCGGCAATGCCCGCGCCGATGGCAAGCCCGACCATCACCGTGACGGATTTGAAGATGTCGTTTGGTTCCGCATGGATATTGGCCGCCGTCAGAATGCCGATCCGCGCTGGATTTTGCCGGTCCTTTGCCGTCGAGGGCACATCACCAAGAACGAAATCGGCGCGATCCGCATTGCGGCCACCGAAACGCATTTTCAGGTGCCGCGCCGGATTGCCGATAAGTTCATGAATGCGCTGGCCCGCACCGCCAATATCGACGGTGAAGACGAAAGCGGCATCCGCATCGAACCCGCCGAAGGCACACCGCGCGAAGCAGCCCGCGAACATAAGAAGCGCGGCGATGGCCCGCGTGGTCCCCGTCCCGAAGGGGATCGCGGTCCCCGTCCCGATCGTGGCCCGCGCCCGGAAGGGGGTTTTGCTCCCCGTCCTGATCGTGGACCTCGTCCTGAGGGAGATCGTGGCCCACGCGCTGATCGCGGTCCGCGCGCTGCGCCTGCGCAAGCCCGTCCGTTCCGCAAGGGGCCGCCAAAGGGTCGACGCCCCTAAGCCTCGGAAATCCAGCATTCCCGGTTTCACTGCGGGCAATCTGGCCAATGTGGGCCGGAATCGCGCAGGCCGGGGGTGCATCGCTGCCACAGCTGTGCAATTCGGGTGGAAAGCTGAACCTGGAGAGGACATCCCATGGCCAAAGACAACACGATCACCTTTTATGATCTCGCCCTTTCAACCGGCGCGACGATCAGCCCCTTTGTATGGGCGACCAAATACGCCCTAAAGCATAAGGGCTTTGATCTGGATGTCGTGCCGGGCGGGTTCACCGGCATTCTGGAACGCACCGGCGGCAAGACCGAGCGCCTGCCTGCCATTGTCGATGATGGGAAATGGGTGCTCGATAGCTGGGGCATCATTGAATATCTGGATGAAACCTATCCAGACCGGCCCGCGCTTATTCCGCATGAAAGCGTCGCCGCAACAGTGAAGGCGCTCGACAACTGGTTCTGGAATGCCGCGGTGGGCCCGTGGATGTTCTGCTTCTGCCAAGACTATCGCGACCTCTCTTTGCCGCAGGATCACGAATATGTGACCCACAGCCGCGAAAAGATGCTGGGCCGCAAGCTGGAAGACGTGCAGGCCGGCCGCGAAGATCGCTTGCCCGGTATTTCCAAGGCGCTGGAGCCTTTGCGCGCGGCCCTAGCCCAGCACAAATGGCTCGGTGGGTCATCCCCCAACTATGCCGATTACCGCATCATGGGTGGCATCCTGTTCACGGCCTCGGTCTGCAAGACGCCGGTGCTGGCAGAGGATGATCCCCTGCGCGACTGGATTGAGCGGTGTCTTGATCTGTTTGACGGGCTGGGCCGCCATCCGGGGCTGTTCCCGCTCTTCGGCCTGAAGCAGCGCGATGGGGACCCCGACCTGTTTAACCGTGCCGCCGGGCAGGGCGGCATCTACAAGCGGAATACCGGGCCGGACTCAACGCGTGCAGAGACACAGCGGATTACAGAGGGCATGGGCAAGAAGGCTTAGTTTGCCCCCCAGATATGGGCTGCTTCGATATAACCGAGGCGGCCCGTCACATCGAACTTGCACCAGCCATTGGCGCAATCGCTGATCTTTCCGACAACGCCGGGTTCAGCGCGCCAGACAATGCGGGCATCTGCGTTCGGTTTTTCCCGCATGGGGCGCACTTCATCGCGGACAATGGCTGTGCGCTTGTCGGATAACAAATTGGCCTGCATCCAGCCTTGCGTTCCGTCCGGGTCCTCAATCTTGCGCCAATTGGGGTAGGTGGCGAGCACCTTCACGGGGAGGCCTGCGCGCTGGTACAACCAACTGGCTGGGAACTGCTGGCCAGGGCCAGTGCGCATGCGCGCCTTGCCGGCGTTGATAGAGCTCCAATAGGGCAGCTTTTTCTGGGCGGCGATGGCCGTAGGGGCCATCATCAGGGCGGCTATGACGAAGACGCTACAAAGACGCATAATCCCAAACTTCTCCCAAGACGGACCCATTCTTTGCCGGAACTTCCTGCGCGCTTCAACTCCACTTGCAGTCGCATGTTTCGCAGCCTAGCGATAGGCGCATGACAGCCTCAAATCGCCCCGCCCGCCCGAAAGTTGTCGTCACCCGTGAACTGACGGACGGCGTCATGCATCGCATGGGTGAGCTATTTGACGCGACGTTGAACCGGGAAGACCGGGCCTTGAGTCGCACCGAACTTGAGGCTGCGATCGCGGATACGGATGTGCTGGTGCCCACGATTACCGATCGGATTGATGCCGATCTGTTGGCGAAGGCCTCACCGCGGCTGAAACTCATCGCCAATTTCGGCGTCGGCGTGGATCATATCGATCTCCACGCCGCGCGTGAACGCAAAATCCTTGTCACCAACACGCCCGGCGTGCTGACCGAGGATACGGCCGACATGACGATGGCACTCATCCTGTCGGTTCCCCGTCGTTTGGGTGAGGGCGAAAAGCTGATCCGTGCCGGGCAATGGGATGGCTGGAAGCCAAGCGGCATGCTGGGTCACCGCGTCAATGGCAAGGTATTGGGCATCATCGGCATGGGCCGCATTGGCCGGGCAATTGCGCGGCGCGCCAACGGCTTTGGCATTCGCGTTATCTATCACAACCGCCACCGCCTGCCCGAAGGCGTAGAGGCGGAACTTGGCGCGCGCTTCGCTGATCTCGACACGCTGTTCAGCCAGTCTGACATTATTTCTGTGAACTGCCCGCATACGCCCGAGACGCACCATTTGGTCAACGCGCACCGCCTGTCCCAAATGCGGCCCGATGCCTATTTCGTGAACACGGCACGTGGTGACATTGTAGATGAGAATGCGCTCATCGAGGCGCTAGAACAGGGCCGGATCGCGGGTGCCGGGCTGGATGTCTATGTGGGGGAGCCGAACGTTGATCCGAGGCTCTTGAAGCTGTCGAACACGGTACTTTTGCCCCATATGGGTTCTGCGACCTATGAGGGCCGCGCCGCCATGGGGGAAAAGGTCATCGCCAACATCCGCGCTTGGACCGATGGACACCGTCCGCCGGATCAGGTGCTTGAGGGGTGGGATTGAGCCTCAGGCGCTGACCAGCGCGTCGAACAGTTTCTTGCCGTCAAGGCCGCCATGGGCGGCTTCGCTCATTCGTTCGGGGTGCGGCATCATACCAAGCACATTGCCGGCTTCGTTGAGGACGCCAGCAATGTTGCGTGCAGAACCATTGACGTCTTCGGCATAGCGGAACGCCACACGGCCTTCGCCTTCCAGCCGGTCGAGCGTCGCTGCATCGGCAAAGTAATTGCCATCATGATGCGCGACGGGGATGAGAATTTCTTCATCAGCCTGATACTGGCAGGTGAAGGCAGACTGGCTGTTAGCCACCGTTAGCTTCACATCGCGGCAGACAAATTGGATGCCTGCATTGCGCATCAGGGCACCGGGCAGAAGGCCAGTTTCCGTCAGCACCTGAAAGCCGTTGCAGATGCCGAGCACATAGGTGCCTTTGGCCGCAGCGTCCGACACGGCACGCATGACCGGTGATTGGGCCGCCATCGCGCCGGAGCGGAGATAGTCCCCATAAGAAAATCCGCCGGGCACGCCGATCAGATCGATGCCATCGGGCAGTTCAGTTTCGCGGTGCCACACCATGTGCGGCTTCTTGCCCGTTGCCTGTTCAAACGCGACGGCAAGGTCACGATCACAGTTTGATCCGGGAAAGACGATGACGGCGGTGTTCATGGTCAGGCGCGCTCGATCCGGTAGTTTTCAATGACGGTGTTGGCGAGGAGCTTCTTGCACATCTCCTCAATGTCCGCGTCACTGGTGCCGTCGGCGAGATCGAGTTCGATCATCTTGCCTGCACGCACATCATTGACGCCGCCAAAGCCGAGACCTTCAAGCGCGTGGTGGATCGCCTTTCCCTGCGGGTCCAGAACACCGTTCTTGAGCGTGATGGTGACGCGGGCTTTCATCGCAGGCGAGTCCTTTGCGGAAATTGGGATGGCCGCGCCTATGCCCGCATGGGCTGATTTGGGCAAGTTCATGTTTTCTTATCCTTCGCCTGCGAACATCATAGACTGCGTTCACCTCATAAACCCGCAAAGGCGATTGTGATGGGTGGTTTGGCTTTGGCGATGTTTATCGCCCTGTTCGGTTTCGGCGATAAATTGTTGGGGTGGAGCGATGTCTCCGGCAACGTTCAGCTCGGGCTGTTCCTCGCCTTCATCCTTGGCATCATCTGCGGATATCGGACCGCGAAGTAAGTCAGCCTGCTTTGGTTCCGCAGGTGGAACAGGCAGGGTCTTTGGGCAGGCGGATCGCCCGCATAGTGAGGTCCAGCCCGTCGATGACCTGCAATTTCCCAGCCTGATCTGATCCAAAGCCGGTCACGACACGCAGCGCCTCCATGGCGGCAATAGACCCCATCATCCCGACCATCGCGCCGAGCACACCGAGGTCCGCGCAATTGTCACAATCTTCTGCGTCATGTGCATCGCCCACGAAGCAGCGATAACAGGGCTTGTCGGCCTCCCAGCCCCGGAACGTGCCGAGTTGTCCGTGAAACTGCCCAATGGCGGCTGATACGAGCGGGACATGCGCGGCATTGGCGGCATCGGCGACCGCGAGACGGGTTTTGAAGTTGTCGGACCCATCGAGCACGACGTCCATGTTGCGCAGCAAGTCTGCAGCATTTTCGGATGTGATACGGTCCTTGACTGCCGTGACGGCCACATTCGGGTTGATCGCATGGACGCGCTTTGCAGCCAGTTCCGACTTGGATTGCCCGATATCCTCCGTCGTAAACAGTACCTGTCGCTGGAGGTTGGAAAGCGAGACGAGGTCATCGTCGACAATCGTCAGCGCACCCACACCTGCGGCGGCCAGATACTGGATCGCAGGCGAGCCAATACCGCCCGCGCCGATGACGAGCATCTTGGCCGCATTGATCTTCATCTGGCCCGGACCACCGACATCGCGCAGGACGATGTGGCGGGCGTAGCGGTCCAATTCCTCGTCGGTGAGGCTCATATGCCGGTGGAGCCGAAGCCTCCGGCACCGCGCGTCGTTTCGTCCAGACTGTCGACCAGCGCGAACGTGGCTTTCTGGACAGGTGCGGGCACCAATTGGGCAATGCGGTCGCCGCGCCGGATGGGGAAGGGGTCGCTGCCGAGATTGGCGAGGATGACCTTCACCTCGCCGCGATAGTCGCTGTCGATGGTGCCGGGCGTGTTGAGGCAGGTGATGCCGTGCTTGAGCGCAAGGCCAGAGCGCGGGCGGACCTGCACTTCATAGCCTTCGGGGATCGCCATGGCGAAGCCGGTGGCGACGGCGTGGCGCGCGCCGGGTGCGAGGTCCAGGTCTTCGGCAGCCACCACGTCCATGCCGGCTGCACCGGTCGTGGCATAGGCTGGCACAGGCAGGCCGTCGCCATGGGGCAGGCGCTGCAGGGCAATGGAAATCTCAGGCAAGAGCATCAGCAATCCTTTGGGCGAGCACGCGGGCGATCGCGGTCTTGTCCATCCGGTCCCAGCTTTCGGTTCCGGCGTCGGTTATCAGGTGCACGCGGTTCTGTTCGCCGCCCATTTTGTCGACGGAAACGTCATTGGCGACGATCCAGTCACAGCCCTTGCGCAGGCGCTTGGCCGTCGCGTGTTCGACTGCGGTTTCGGTTTCGGCAGCAAAGCCGATCACAAGCTTCGGCCGGTTGGGCGCCGCGCAGAGATTGGCGAGAATATCCGGATTCTTCTGCCAGTTGAGAGCAGGGGGGCCTGCTTCCTTCTTCAACTTGGCGGGCGCTTCATCCACGCGCCAGTCGGCGACGGCGGCGACCATGATGGCGGCGTCGGCGGGCAAGGCCGCGTTGACTTCCATCTCCATCTGCCGCGCGGTTTCGACATCAATGCGGGTGACGCCTGCGGGTGTGGGGAGGCTCACGGGTCCGGCAACAAGGGTCACCTTCGCACCTGCCTCTGCAAGGGCGCCTGCTATGGCAAAGCCCTGCTTGCCCGAAGAGCGGTTGGCGATCACGCGGACGGGGTCAATCGGCTCATGCGTTGGGCCGGCAGTCACGATGATATGGGTGCCCTTTAACAGCTCCATTTGGGCTGGGCCTGTCGAAGCCTCGCTCTTCCCTTTGACTTCTATGCCCAGTGAGGACGACCCTTCGACAAGCGCAGGGTGAGCGGGATTGGAGAGCATTTTAGAAATCGCCGACACAATCGCTTCGGGCTCCGGCAGTCGACCGGGGCCGAATTCCCCGCATGCCATCGGGCCTTCATCGGGGTCCAGCACGGTGATTCCATCTGAGCGCAGCGTCGCGATATTGCGCTGCGTGGCGGGGTGGGTCCACATCCGCACGTTCATGGCGGGCGCGCAGAGCACCGGCTTGTCCGTCGCCAGCAGCAATGTCGTTGCCAGATCATCGGCGATCCCGGCGGCCATGCGTGCCATCAGATCGGCGGTGGCGGGGGCCACGACAACCAGATCTGCCTGACGCGAGAGCTGGATATGACCCATCTCTGCCTCATCCTTCAGATCAAACAGGTCAGTATAGACCTTGTCTTCGCTAAGGGCGGCAAGGCTCATCGGCGTGACGAATTTCTGGCCTGAGGCGGTGATGACGCAGCGCACCGACGCGCCTTGCTTGCGCAACAGGCGAACAAGCTCACACGACTTATACGCCGCGATGCCGCCACCGATGATCAGGAGGATGCGTTTATCGTTCAAAATCAAAATCCGGTTAGAAGCATGTCGAGCGCGTTCATGATGGTCGAATGCTGTGACGTCAAATTTCCAACGGGAGGGGCGAGGCGTGCCATCGGTATTGCGAAGATCAACTGCGTGCTCATCACATAGTCTTTTCCGTCAATTCCGAAGACCGGGTTTAGTCGCGTTGCTTTGGGAAGGCCGGACATGGGTAGCAGCGGCACGACCGCCCGTGTCGACAGGTCCGACAGCAGATCGGCCTGACAATCGAGCAAAAAGCCTTTGTCCTTGGCGCCTGGATAGATATCAAATCGAGCCATTAGATCTGGCGAAACTCGTCATAGGGCATGCCGTTTTTGTCGATCCAGTCGTTCCAAGCCAATAACTCTACGCGGTTTTCCGCAAGCCATTTCTGCTCGCGGGCGCGTGTCACCTCGGCGGATAGACCCCGCTCACACGCCTCGGACACATTAATGTCGAGCTGTTTGGCAGCATCAACAAGATCGGCGCTTAGAGACAAATTTGTCGCGCGTTTGCGTGTCGATACGTGAGTCATCTAAGTCTCCTCTATGCGCAGAAGATATGCGCATAAGGTGCTCTTATCAACCCCACATGAGGGTGGCGCCAACACCGGCGGCTCCAGCAACCAACGCCGTCAGCGCATAGCGCCACCAGCCTGATCGCGGACCGCGTTCCCACACCAGCTTCACATTAGGCAGCGGCGGGGCAGGCGGCGCGCCGCCGGGCTTTGGCAATTGCGCATCAAGACGGCAGATGATGTCGGGGATCAGCCCCAGCGTCTGGACCTGCTTCTTCAACCCTTCGGCCAGCATCGCCTCCGGCCCCAGTTCATCGCGGATCCAGCCGCCCACATAGGGCGCGGCCACGTCCCACATATTGATGTTCGGGTCGAGCTGGGTTGCGATGCCTTCAACCATGACCATTGTCTTTTGGAGCAGCAACAGATGCGGCTGCGTTTCCATGTCAAAATCGCGGGTGATGGCAAACAGACCATCGAGCATCTGCCCGACCGAAAGTTCGCTCACCGGCTTGCCGCGCATAGGTTCCCCCACGGCGCGCAGGGCGGTTGCGAATTCATCGACATTGTGGTGCGCGGGCACATATTGCGCCTCGAAATGGATTTCCGCGACGCGGCGGTAATTGCCGGTTGTCAGGCCGTAGAGAATTTCCGCGAGCCAGACACGCGCCTGCCGGTTGATGCGGCCCATGATGCCGAAATCGATGGCAGCGATGGTGCCATCCGCCTGCACGAACAAGTTGCCCTGATGCATGTCGGCGTGGAAGAAGCCTTCGGCAATCGCCTGCCGCAGGAAGGTGAGGACCAAGCGACGGGC
>JBBATT010000062.1:0-10443 GCA_040398605.1 Chakrabartia sp. | reverse complement strand
AAGGACAAAGCCGCCTTTGCCTTCGCAGGATGTGCCGTCAAAGATGGCGGTTCCGGCAGAGAGTGCCGCATAGGCAATGCGTCCGCCTGTCTGCACGGCGCAGTCCCGGTAAGTGCCCGGCGCGATGCGGATGGTGCCGTCGCCATTCCCGATGGCGGTCACCGCGTCTTGCAGGCGGGCATAGCCCCGGCCCGTTTCCTCAACGGTAAAGGGCGCGCCCGATGATTGGGCCGACAGCGGTGCAGCCAGAACAAGCGCCAGCGCTACGGAACGATGAATAGGGGTCATGGTTTGCCTCAATGATTCCCGCCATTCTGGCGACATTGTGCACGACATGTCGAGGTCAATTGAGGGTTAACCTGACTTCGCTCTGCCTGTAACCCAGGCTAGTTTACTCAAATTATGGCATTTTTAATTGTGCGTTGCGCGCGCTTTCCTGTAGCTCAGGACCATGTCCAATTGTGATACATGTTTGGTCAGAAACAGGGCCATTTGTGCAGCCCTCGCACCGGATGAGCTTGGCGCCCTTGCCAAACTCGGTCGCAAACAGACGGTGACGCGCGGCCAGACTTTGGTTTGGGAAGGGGATGAAGCCCTTGTTGTCGCCAATGTCATTCAGGGTGTGCTCAAATTGTCGGTCTCGACAGCCGATGGTCGCGAACAGATCGTCGGCGTCGTCTTCCCGTCGGACTTTATTGGCCGGCCCTTTGGCAAGGAAAGCCCTTATGGCGTCACCGCGCTGACGGATGCCGAAGTGTGCATCTTTACGCGCGCGGCGTTTGACGGATTTGCCAAGGAACATCCTGACCTGCAACACAAGTTGCTGGAGCGGACACTCGATGAGTTGGATCGGGCGCGCCAATGGATGATGCTGCTTGGCCGCAAAACCGCCAGTGAACGGATCGCGACACTGCTTTTGGAAATCTCCAACCGGTTGGGCAGCACAAGCTGTTCGGCCATCACGCCGTTTCTGAATGAATTTGATCTGCCGATGGACCGCCAGCAAATGGGCGATGTCCTTGGCCTCACGATCGAAACCGTCAGCCGTCAGCTTACCAAGCTGAAAGAGGCTGACATGATTGCATTGCCTGACAGGCGCCGTGTCGTGATCAAAGACCGCCGTCGGCTCGAAAACATTGCGCTCGCTGCCTAGGCGGTTGCCTGAAGTCCATGGTCCGCCGGTCGACTTTCCGCCAAAGATGTTGCTGCCCGGTGTTGCCGTCCACAGGCGCCTCCTTGAGGTCCCGGCTCCAGCAATGGTTACTCCCGCTCAGTGTCCCAGCAGCAGCGGAATGTCTGAAAGGGTGGACAGTCGCCGCGTGACGCCGCCCAGCAGCGTCTCTCGCAGGCGGGAATGGCCATAGGCGCCGATCAGGATAGTGCCTGCGCCAACCTCTTTTGCGACCTGGACAATGAGGTTGTCGGGGGCATCTTCGGCATCGGTAAAGGTCCGCAGATCAGACGCGATGCCATGGCGCGACAGATAGGCGCTGGCATCGGTGGAGGGGAATTCTTCCCCGTCTTCGCTGACCGAAACGAGCGTCACCGATGCGGCAAGCTTAAGCGCTGGTAGCGTTTCGCGAATGGCACGGGCGGCCTGTGCGGACGCGTTCCAGCCGATGACAATGGGCGCCATAGCATCATATTGTTTAACGCCTTTGGGCACGACCAGAACGGCGCACCCGGCGTTGACCGCGACATCATCAACAACCGATAAGGGGGACGTAGACGTGGCCCGATCACGCCCGGCCTGGCTTAGGACCACGAGATCCATGAGGGAGGAGGCCGACACCAAAGTCTGTGCGGGATCACCATCATAGGACTGCCAGTCCCAGCGGACATCCTCATGGGCCATATGCGCCTCAAGCTTTGTGCGCACACGGCCTTCGGTTTCCCGCAGACTGTCGATCAAGGCACCGCTTGTGAAGACCCCGCCCATCGGGTCCAGCCCGACATAAGAGGCATAGGGCGTCACATAAGCGCAGGTGAGGTGCGCATCATGCGCGCGGCACACATCCAGCGCGACCGACAGGCGGTCCTCAAGTTCTTTATCCTCGAAAACGTGGAGCAAGACTGATTTCATGGCTGCTGCCCTTATGGTTGTTGTTGGTATCCTCTCTAACTGTCAGCCCGGCCAGTCGGGGTCATTGATGGATGACAATAATTTGATTGATCGAAGTCAAATTCGGATTGCGGCGGAAAACTTAGACCCACGACCACGGATTGTCGGAAAACTTTCATAAAGCGTCATTAGTGCTATCGTGTTTCTTTAACAGTTTGGTACCCTATGACCGCGAGCGCAGAAACATCGACACCCAAGGCCGTTGAAACGCCGGACGCGACGTCCCGCTATTTCAACCGGGAAGTCAGCTGGTTGAAGTTCAACCGGCGCGTGCTGGAAGAAGCACAGAACCCCAACCACCCGTTGCTGGAACGGCTGCGCTTCCTGTCGATTTCCGGCGGAAACCTTGATGAGTTCTTCATGGTCCGTGTGGCGGGCCTGCGTGGCCAGCAGATGCGCGGTATTGAAGAGGTGTCGATCGATGGCCTCATTCCGGCCCAACAGCTGGAACTCATTGGGAAAGAAGCCGACGAACTGATGGCGGACCAGCAACTGCTGTGGCGGCAGTTGCGGGCTGAAATGACATCGCAGGGCATCCGCGTCGTCGCAGGGGCAGATGTGGCGCAAGCAGACCGGGCGGGACTGGAAACCTATTTCCGGGAAGAGATTTTCCCGATCCTGACATTGCAGGCGCTGGACCCTGCGCATCCTTTTCCCTTCATCCCCAATCTCGGCATGTCGATGATCTTCGATCTGGAGCGTCGCTCCGACGAAGAGGAAATCCGCGAGCTCATCATGATCCCCGCGACACTGCCGCGCTTCGTGCGCGTGCCAGGCCGGACCGCGACCTACATCACGATTGAGGAGATGATCCGGCTTCACGCAGGGTTGCTCTTCCCCGGCTTTGATCTGTTGGGCTCGGGCCTGTTCCGCGTTATCCGGGACAGTGACATCGAACTGGAAGAAGAAGCCGAAGACCTCGTCCGCTTCTTCCGCAGCGCCATCAAACGGCGTCGTCGCGGACGTGTCATCCGGCTTGAGGCTGAGCATGACATGCCTGAAGCGCTCGAATCGCTGATCCGCAAGGAGCTGGGTGGCAATGAAGTCACCATTGCGGAAACCGATGGCATCCTCGGCATTGTCGGCTTGAGCCAGTTGGTCGATGAGGATCGCCCCGATCTCAAGTTCACACCCTATTCGCCGCGCTTCCCCGAACGTATCCGCGAACATGATGGGGATTGCTTTGCCGCCATCCGCCAGAAAGACATTGTCGTCCATCACCCCTATGAGGCGTTTGACGTCGTCCTTGCCTTCCTGAGCCAGGCCGCCGCTGACCCCAATGTCGTGGCGATCAAGCAGACACTTTACCGCGCGGGCAAGCAGTCGGCCATTGTGCGCGCGTTGTGCGACGCCGCCGAAGCGGGCAAATCGGTGACTGCCGTTGTCGAGTTGAAGGCGCGCTTTGATGAAGAGCAGAATCTGCAATGGGCCTCGCAGCTCGAGCGTTCCGGCGTGCAGGTGGTCTACGGCTTTATTGATTGGAAAACGCACGCCAAGATTTCGATGGTGGTCCGCCGGGAGGGGAAGAATTTCCGCACCTATTGCCACTTCGGCACGGGCAATTACCACCCGGTCACAGCGCGCATCTATACCGATATCAGCTACTTCACCGCAGATCCCGCGCTGGGCCGCGATGCAGCACAGGTGTTCAATTACATCACCGGATATGTTGAGCCGCCCGAGCTGAAGTACATCACCATCAGCCCCCGGCATTTGCGCGAAAAGCTATTGGCGCTGGTCGACCGTGAAATCGCCAACGTGCGCGCGGGCAAGGCTGGCGCTGTCTGGGCGAAGATGAATTCGCTCGCTGACCGGTTCGTGATCAACAAGCTCTATGAGGCGAGTGCCGCCGGGGTGCGCATTGAGCTGATCATCCGCGGTGTGTGCTGTTTGCGTCCCGGCGTGCCGGGTCTTTCGGAAAACATTCAGGTGAAGTCGATCATCGGACGTTTTCTGGAACACAGCCGCATCTGGGCGTTCGGCAATGGCAGTGCGCTTCCGAACAACAAGGCGGAAGTCTTCATCTCCTCGGCAGACTGGATGCCCCGCAATTTTGACCGCCGCGTTGAATATGCGCTGCCCATCCGCAATGCGACGGTGCACGATCAGATCCTTGATCAGGTGATGGTCGCCAATCTCATCGACACGGAGCAAAGCTGGTATCTTAAGCCGGACGGCAGCTACGAACGCGTCGCCCCCGGCGATGAACCCTTTAACTTGCATCGTTACTTTATGACCAATCCATCACTTTCGGGCCGTGGGGCATCGCTTGGGAGTGGCGCGGTTCCAAAACTGGTCCTAAACGGCAAGCGGTGAATGGGACGCAACGCAAAGCTGTCATTGATATAGGCTCCAACTCGGTCCGGTTGGTGGTCTTCGGTGGTGCGCCAAGAGCACCCATCGTTCTTTACAATGAAAAGCTGGCCGCAGGCCTTGGTGGCGGCGTCGTCCGTGACGGGCGGCTGGACAAAGCCGCCAGCGACATGGCGCTGCGCGGGTTGGCGCGCTTTGCGCTCGTCGCAAAAGCTTGGGATGTTAGCTGGCTGCGCGTCGTGGCGACGGCGGCCGTGCGTGATGCGGAGAATGGCACTGCATTTTTGAAGGAGGTCAAGGCGCTCGGCTTGCCCGTAGAGCTCCTTTCTGGCGAGGAAGAGGCGCGCATCTCCGGCTGCGGCGTGCTTTCGGCCATTCCCAATGCCGATGGCGTAATGGCAGATTTGGGCGGCGGCAGTCTTGATCTATCGCGGCTTGAGCACCGGGATGTAACGCAGACGGGCTCGATCCCCATCGGGGCTATCCGTGCAAGAGCCCTGACCGAACAAGGTGACGGCGGGCTCGAAGCGGCGCTGCGCAAGGGCATGAAGCCGCTTGATTGGCTGACGCAATGTCAGGGACGGCCGCTCTATCTTGTGGGCGGTCCTTGGCGGGCTTTGGCCCGTGTCCACATGCACATGCATCGCTACCCCTTGCCGGTTCTTGCCCGCTACCGGATTGCCACCGGCGATGCGCCACTCTTGGCAGAGACGATCAGCGGGATGACGACGGCAGCGCTCAAGTCCATTCGTGAGATGCCCAGCCCGCGCGTGCCGATGCTGCACGCGACGGCGCAGCTTTTGAATGTGCTGGCGACGCTTCTGAAACCCTCGACCTTTGTGATCTGCCCTTATGGCCTGCGCGAAGGGCTGATGTTCGATGCGCTGTCCCCCGCCGAACGTGCGCTCGATCCGCTGACCGAAGGTGTCGCTTTTGCAACGGCAGACCATCAGCAGCCCCCGGGCTTTGGCAATGCCATGGCGCATTGGCTGGACCAGATGTTCGACAAAGAGGCGGAGTCGCTGCGCCGGTTGCGCCGCGCCGTCTGCCAGATTGCTGGTGTCGGCTGGTCAAGCACGCCGGGCTTTCGCGCATTGACCGGCGAAGAAATGGCGCTGCACGGCAATTGGATTGGCATTACGGCGGCGGAACGCGCCATGATGGCGATGGCGCTACATGTCGGGCTAGGTGGTGATCTGGAAGTCCCCTCCGGGCTCAAGCCATTGGCTGATAACTTGCAGCTGGAAACAGGCCGCAATTGGGGCCTCGCCGTCCGCGTGGCGGACCGTCTGGCCGGTGGATCGGCTGAGATCTTGGCGGCAAGCCGGCCGGAAATTTCAAATGGCGCGCTGACGCTGCATCTGGGCTCTGCCCATGCAGCGCTGGATGAACCGACATTGCGCCGTCGTCTGCAAAGGCTGGTGGCGGGACTTGGCCTGCAAAGCGGCAGGGTCCAAATCGCCTAGCTTTTGACGTCCCATGCGACCCTGCGGTCGTCGCGGGAGAGCGACAGGGCATAGTCCGGCCCGCGATAGTGCACAGTGCCGGTCGTCGGGTTTTCCCATTTGGCGGCGGTCATCGGTTGGCCCGCCTCATCAAACCAGTCGCCCTCTTGCGGGAAGGCAGGGAAGCGCACCTGTTGGGTTGATCGCTTCGCGGCGAGGTCTGCGACGTCATCTTCAAGTGTTACGTCGCGTCGTTCCCAATCGATCCAGCTAAGGGCGTTGTCCTGCGCATAGGCATTGTTGTTGCCGTGCTGCGTCCGCCCAAATTCGTCGCCCGCCGTCAGTAGGATCGTGCCGGTGGAGGCAAACAGCGTGGCCAGCATCGCGCGGACGTCGGCCCGACGTCGCCCGAGAATGGCGGGGTCATCGGTCGGGCCTTCCACACCGTAATTCCAGCTGAAGTTTTCCGAATGGCCATCGCGATTGTCTTCGCCATTGGCCGCATTGTGGCGCGCGGTATAGGCAACCGTATCGGCAAGCGTGAAGCCATCATGCGCGGCGAGGAAATTGACGCTGCGAGTGGTGGGGCCAAACACATCCGATGATCCGGCGATACGGGTAATAATGTCGCCGATGCCGCCGTCGCCCCGCCAGAAACGGCGGACATCATCGCGGAACCGGTCATTCCATTCGAGCCAGTTCTCAGGGAAGGCCCCAAGCTGATAGCCACCCGGGCCGCAATCCCACGGTTCCGCGATCATGATGCGGTCGGCGAGGAGGGGGTCTGACGTAATCTCGCCAAAGATCGGCGCGTCAGCCGCAAAGCCGGGACCGCGCGCGAGGATGGTGGCCAGATCAAAACGGAAGCCGTCGACCCCACAGGTCCGGACGAAATGGCGCAAGCTATCCAGTGTCAGGCGACGGACGGCGGGGTTGGCAAAGTTGAGCGTGTTGCCGCAGCCGGTGTCGTTGATCAGTGTCCCGTCGGGCGCATGCGCATAGGCGTCATTGTCCAGCCCGCGCAGGGAGATCACACCGCCCGCCACATCGCTTTCGCCTGTGTGGTTGAAGACAAGATCAAGGATCACGCCAATCCCTTCGGCATGAAGTGCGGCGACCGTCTGGCGGAGTTCGGCAATGCCGCCGGGGCATAGGCCGGGGTCGAGGGCCATCATCGCCACTGGGTTATAGCCCCAAGCGTTGGACAGGCCGAGCGGCGGCAAATGCCGTTCATCGATCCAGGCGACAATCGGCATCAGTTCCACCACGCCGACGCCCAGCTTCTTCAGATGCGCGATTACACTCGGATGGACGAGCGCGGCGACGGTGCCGCGCAAAGCCTCCGGCACATCGGGATGCAGCATCGTGAAGCCGCGCACATTGATTTCGTAGATCAGATCGCCGCGCTGCAAGTGGGGCGGTGCTTGATCGACCTTGGGAAAGGGAGCTGGGATGATCGCGCGCGGCACGATGGTCGCTGTGTCCACGCCAAAGCGGGCAAGGTCCGGATGCTGCACAAAGCGCCGGTCGAGTGCGACGGCATAGGGGTCCACCAGCAATTTCGAGACGTCAAACCAAAGGCCCTGCTCCGGCGACCACACCCCGTCAGCGCGATAGCCATAGAGTGATCCGGTGAGGCCGCCTGCTATCTCGACAACCCAATCCTCGCCGTCCCGCGCCATGGCCAGACGTTGCTCGGAACAGCCTTCAAACAGGCACAGCCAAAGCACCTCTGCCTTGGGCGCACGGACGCGAAATGAAGTGCGTCCGCCGGAAACCGTCGCGCCGCAGCCGTGCGTCACGTCACCACATCAGGGGCGGTGCGGCGGGTGTGGCGGGTGATGCCTGCAATTGCCTCTGCCGCTGTGATCAGTTCTGCCAGCATATCAGGCGTGGCTTCCGCCAGACGCCCGCCGACCGGCTCATAGCGTTCCAAATAGACGCGCAGTGTCGCGCCTTCGGTGCCGGTGCCGGACAGGCGGAAGACAACACGCGACCCGCCTTCGAACAGGATGCGCAGACCCTGATTGCGGCTGACCGATCCGTCGACCGGATCGGCATAGGAAAAACTATCGGCGGTCTCGATGACGAGCGGACCGAAATTTTGGCCGGGCAGGTGCGGCAAAGCGGCGGTCAGTTCGTCGATCAGCGCATTGGCGGCGTCCGTCGGCAGCGCCTCATAATCATGGCGCGCATAATAGTTCCGCCCAAAGCGCGCCCAATGTTCAGCCGCCAGATCAGCGACAGGCATTTTCCGGACGGCGAGAATGTTGAGCCAGAGCAGCACGGCCCAAAGCCCGTCCTTCTCGCGCACATGGTCAGACCCTGTGCCCGCACTCTCTTCGCCGCAGATGGTCGCCATCCCGGCATCGAGCAGATTGCCAAAGAACTTCCAGCCGGTTGGCGTTTCATACGCCGCGATGCCGAGCGCGTCCGCCACTCGGTCGGCGGCGGCACTTGTCGGCATGGAGCGGGCAATACCTTTGAGGCCGCCTGCATAGCCGGGCGCCAAATGCGCGTTCGCCGCCAGCATGGCGAGCGAGTCCGAGGGCGTCACGAAACAGGAGCGCCCGATGATGAGATTGCGGTCGCCATCCCCGTCGGACGCTGCTCCGAAATCAGGCGCGTCTGCTGACATCATGAGATCATAAAGCGCTTTGGCGTGGACCAGATTGGGGTCGGGGTGATGCCCGCCAAAATCTTCCAGCGGCACACCGTTGCGGACGGTGCCGGCGGCAAAGCCCAAACGCCGTTCCAGAATTTCGGTGGCATAAGGACCCGTCACCGCATGCATCGCGTCGAACGCCATGGTGTAGCCTGATTGGACGGCGGCGCGGATCGCGTCGAAATCAAATAGGCTTTCCATCAGCGCGGCATAATCGGCGACAGGGTCGATCACCGACACGGTGAGGCCACCGATCTGCGTTTCGCCAATCACATCAAGATTGACCTCGGGCGCATCGACATCCAGCCAGCGATCAATGCTGGTCGTGCGCGCATAGATCGCCTCGGTCACGCCTTCGGGCGCGGGGCCGCCATTGGCGATGTTGTACTTGATTCCAAAGTCTTCGTCCGGTCCGCCGGGGTTGTGGCTGGCCGACAGGATCAGGCCGCCGCTTGCATGATATTTGCGGATGACATGGCTGGCGGCAGGCGTGGAGAGGATGCCCCCTTGCCCCACCAGCACGCGGGCATAGCCATTGGCTGCTGCCATGCGGATGGCCTGCTGGATAACGGTGCGGTTGTAGAAACGGCCGTCGCCGCCCAACACCAGCGTCGCACCTTCGGGGCGTGGAACAACATCGAACACCGACTGGATGAAGTTTTCGGCATAGCCCGGCTGCTGGAAGACACGCACCTTCTTGCGCAGGCCGGATGTGCCCGGCTTTTGTCCGTCAAAGGGGGTGGTCGCGTGGGTCTGGATGGTCATCACTTGGCTGTCAGGTCCCTGAAGAGGTCTGCATAGGCTGTGCCGCTGCGGGCCCAGCTGAAGTCTGCTGTCATGCCGTTCCGCTGCAGCGCGGTCCAGAGGTCGCGGTCCTGATACAGGTGAACGGCGCGCGAGACGGCGTCGGCGAGTGCTGCATAGGTGACGCCGGTAAACTGGATGCCGGTCGCCACGCCAGCATTAAGGGCGGCGAGATTGGCGTCGATGATGGTATCGGCCAGCCCGCCTGTGCGCGCGACGACAGGCACGCAGCCATAAGCCAGCCCGTAAAGTTGGGTGAGGCCGCAGGGTTCAAACCGGCTGGGCACAAGGATGGCATCGCCGCCCGCCTGCATCCGGTGCGACAGCGCCTCATCATAGCCAATCCGGATGCCGACCTTTCCGGGGTGGCGTTGGGCGGCGTGGTGCAACGCCTCAGCAATCGCCGCGTCGCCGCTGCCGAGGAGCGCCAAGCGCCCGCCGATGCCGACCAGATGGTCGATGACCTCAACGAGCACGTCCATGCCCTTTTGCCAGGTCAGGCGGCTGATGACGATGAAGAGCGGGCCGTCGTCCTGGTCGAGGCCGAATTCCGCTTCGAGCGCGCGCTTATTGGCGGCGCGCTTGGCGAGCGTCTTGGGGGTATAATTGTTTACGATATGTGGGTCGGTCGCAGGGTTCCAGTCGACAGTGTCGATGCCGTTGACGATTCCGCGCACGCGGCCGCCCCGGCTCTGGATCAGACCTTCCAGCCCCATGCCGAATTCGGCGTCGCGGATTTCGCGGGCATAGGTTGGGCTCACGGTGGTGATGGCGCTGGCTGCTTCCATGCCCGCCTTCAAGAAGCCGACGCCGCCATAGCTTTCGACGCCGTCGAGCGCCCAAGCCTTTTTCGGCAGGCCGAGTTTGCTGAAAATGCTCGCCGGAAAAAAGCCCTGAAACGCCATATTGTGGATCGTCATGACCGAAGGGGGAATGACCGCACCCTTGGGGGAAGCAAAGCGCAGATAGGCGAGCGCCATCCCGGCCTGCCAGTCATGCGCATGGATCAGGTCAAACGTCTCTCCCTTCACTTGGCCCGAGGCGATGTCTGCTGCCGCGCGCCCAAAGGCAGCAAAGCGATGCCAATTGTCAGG